>NZ_QSTQ01000018.1:0-55121 GCF_003438275.1 Collinsella sp. OM07-12 | reverse complement strand
TAAAGCTGGCCGCTGCGCGGCCAGCAGACTAAAGTCTTGAAAAAAACGACCGGAGCGCGGAGCATCCGCGATCCGGTCGTGAGCAGGTTACAAAAACTAGCAGGCGGCCATGATGGGGGCAGCGACCTGCTTCTTACGGGAGAGGACGCCCGGCATCCAGACGCCGTCGTGCTCGTCGGCAATGCCCAGGCCCTTCTGAGCAGCCTCGGTCTCGCCCTCGAGCAGGACCTGCGAACCCTCCTCCATGATGTCGGTGATGCACAGGACAATGCCGTCAGCACCCTTCTCGGCGGCGTAGGCGCGCATGGCCTCGCGGATCTCGTCAATCATGCCGAGTGCGCGGGTCTTGTCGACGGTCTCGTACTGGCCGATGAGCAGCTTCTTGCCGGCGGGCTCGAACATCTTGATGTCGTTGCCGACCATCTCGGCTGCAGTGAAGGAGCCGGACGGACGGGTGAGGAAGACCTCCATGCCAAACTTGACCGGGTCGACGCCCACCTGCTCGCCGAGCTTAGCGGCGACGACGCGGTCGGCGGCGGTGGTGGTGGGGCTCTTGAGCATGAGCGTATCGGTCATCATAGCCGAGAGCAGCAGCTTAGCCTGGACGTCGGAAAGCTCAACGCCGAGCACGTCGGCGAGCTTGGTGACGATGGTGCAGCTGGAGCCCCAGGGCAGGCAGATGTAGTGCAGCGGGCCGGCGGTCTCGAAGTCGCCGATGCGGTGATGATCGACAACGCCAAAGACCGTGGCGTCCTTAAGGCCGGCGACAGACTGGGCAGACTCGTTGTGGTCGGTGAGGACGACGAGCTGACCGGCCTCGACGGAATCGATCACGCGGGGCTCGGCGATGCCGGCGTCGGCGAGCAGCTTGGCAGACTCTGCCGGAAGCTGACCAAGGGCGCAAGCCTCGTAGGTGTTGCCGGCATACTCAACCTGGTTGAGCAGCTGGGACAGGACGACGGCGCTCATGATGGCGTCGTTATCGGGATTCTGGTGACCAAAGACAAGAACGTTTGCCATGGAAATCCTCCACTTGATATGTGTACTTGGACGTAGCTATGGTAGCACGCTGACGCCGAACCCTATGAGATGGAAGGGCCGCAGCACAAATTGGGGCAGGCGCTGGGGCAAAGTCTGCCCCCTCTGCACCATGTTGGCGCAAAGTAACCTGTCCCCCTTGCACCAGCTATTTGCCGGCGGCGCGCAGGGCTACGTAGGCGGCACCGATGATGCCGGCGTCGTTGCCGAGCGAGGCGACCTCGATAGGCGTCTCGCGCGAGGCGGAAAGCGCATAGTGCTGGAAGTGCTCGCGAACCGCATCGAGGTAGACATCGGCCGAGGCAGAGGCACCGCCGCCGATCAGGAACATCTCGGGGTCGACCACGTTGGCGATAAGCGCCAGAGCACGACCGAGATAATCGGCCATGGTATCGGCCGCGGCCAGCGCGAGCTTGTCGCCCTCGCGGCAGGCCTGGAACACGTCCTTGGAATCGGAGGGGCCGGTGAGCTCGATGGGCTCGACGCCCGCCTTCTTGCACTCGGCAAGGTAGTTGCTCACCACACCGGTAGCGCTGGAATACTGCTCCAGGTGGCCATGGCCGCCACAGCCGCAGGTGCGCTCCTCGGCAGGATTCAGGCACATATGGCCGATCTCGCCGCCGGCGCCCACAACGCCCGATACCACATCGCCGTTGACGATAACGCCACCGCCCACGCCGGTACCGATGGTGACCATCACCACGTTCTGCACGCCCTTGGCAGAGCCGAGCCAAGCCTCGCCCATAGCAGCGGCGTTGGCATCGTTTTCGTACTTAACGACCGCGTCGGGGCAGTGCTCCTGAATGGCGATCTTAAGCTCGGGCAGGTTAATGGCAATGTTGGCCTTGACCTTGGCGTCGCCCGAAGCCGGGATGGGGCACGGAACGGCCAGGCCAATGCCCGCCACAAAGGCGCGCGGAATCTGTGCCTTGGCGACCACTTGGTCGATGGCCTCGGTCACCGCGGCAAAGCCCGCAGCGTCAACGATGGGAGGCGTGGGCACGCTGGCCTTGGCAAGCAGGTTGCCGTCCTCGTCGAACAGGCCCTCCTTAACCGAAGTGCCGCCGACGTCAATGCCGATGTAGTACTGCTTAGGTTCCATGGGAGCCCACCTTTCTCGTTTAAACATTGCCAGTATGGTACCGCTCCCAAGGCAAAAACCTGCCAAAAAGGGACAGGTTTGTTTTGGCAGGTTTTATCTGGGAAAACGCGAATGTCCGCTCAGCAGGCCGCGAAAGGCCTTCGCCAAAAACAACAAGCGCCGAGAGGCGGAGGCTCCCGGCGCCCGTGAAAGGGACTGTATTGTCTGTTGGATTGCACGGTCCGTCGCGGCGATAACGCCAGCTAGGCCTTCAGTGCCTGCAGCTGCTTGTGGACCTCGATGAGCTCCGTGGCCATGACGCGCATGGTCTCGGTGCCGGCCATCTGGTCCTCGGCATGCAGCAGAATCAACGGAGCCTCACCGTTACGCTCGCCGTTGGCCTCCTTCTTCAGAAGCCCCATGTGAACATCGTGGCCACCGTTATAGGCCTCGTCGCCCTGCTTGATAAGCTCCTCGGCGGCGTCAAAATCACCCTCCTTGGCCTTTTGCACGGCATTGATGTACATGCTCTTGGCGGTACCGACGTAGCTGATGATCTCGAAGCAGGTCATCTGCAACTCGTTCATATCCTCCATATGCTGCACCTAGCCCATCACGCTAACGCAGTGGTCGATGATGCCGGCGGCGTTCATGCGACCATAATCGACCATGTTGATGACCTCGACCGGGAAGCGGCCAGCGGCCTCCTTCTCAAAATCGCCCTTGGTGTAGCCGATCTGCGGGCCAAGCAACAACATGTCGCACTCGTCCAGGTGATCGTGGGCCTCGTTCATGGGACGAGCCTCGATCTCGATATCCAGACCACGGTTTGCAACCTCGGCCTGCATCTTCTGGACCAGCAGACTCGTGGACATACCGGCATTGCAGCAGAGCATGATCTTCTTCATGGTTTCCTCCTTATAACTGCGCGGCGCGCAGACGACAACTGGTTGTATTTCTTGCGGTTATTGTGCCCACCCCCTGCGTCTTCACACAAGAGGAGAGCCGCGGGCATCGGCACCGCGTACCGGTGCCCGCAACGGTGGAAGGGAGAACGACGTTTAAGCGTTCTGCTCGGCAAGAGCCTCCTGCTTAGCGATAGCCTTCTCGGAGATCCTCATAAAGGGCAGGTAGACAGCCATGCCGATGACAAGCTCGAGCGCCTGCCACACGCCAGCGCGCCAGTCAAAGCCCGTAGCAAGCAGAGCGTTGATGACGGGGGGCATGGTCCAAGGCACCTGGGCAATGCAAGGGCTGATGATGCCCGCGCAGGTAAGGCCATAGGTGATGCCGATGAACAAGTCGGGAAGGAGGACAAACGGGATCATGAGCGGCAGGTTGTACACGATGGGGTAACCGTAGATAACCGGCTCGTTGATGTTGAACAGACCAGGCAGGATAGCCATCTTGGAAACGGTCTCGGAAGCCTTGTTCTTGGAGAACAGGAGCGTGTCGAGCAGAAGCATGAGGGTGCAGCCCGAGCCGCCGATGAGGGCGAAGCTGTTAACGATCTGCATGTTCATGTAGTGATCGGGCTGGATGGTGCCACCGGCGGCAAAGGTAGCCATGTTGTCGACGATGAGCATGGTCAGGATCGGCTCGACGGTAGCGCCAGAGATGGTGGACTGGTGAATACCGACGCAGAACAGCAGGTTGGCAAGGGTGTAGATGAGGATAACAGCCCACGGACCGGCGTTCATGATGCTCTTGAGCGGGTTGGAGATGCACGTGGAGATGATGGCGCACAGATCGGTGCCGGCGCACACGGCGAGCAGAGCTGCGGCAAGAGCGAAGATCGCGAGGTTGAGCAGCATCGGGATCATGACGTTGAAGGAGTTGGAGACCGCGGGAGGCACGCCCTCGCCCAGCTTAACCTTGAGCTTCTCGACGCCAGAAATCTTGATGAAGAGCGAGACGGAAAGCAGGGCGATGATAATAGCCGAGAACAGACCGTTGGTGCCGGTGTTGGCAGTCGAAAGGGCGCCCGTGACCTCGGCGGAGGTGATCTTGTCGGTGAGCAGCGGGCTCGTGGCGGCAAGCGTGGCGGTAACCTGCTGCGGCATCATGATGACGAAAGCAGAGATAGCGACGACCACGCAAGCGAGCGGGTTATCGAAACGCTTGTTCTTGGCGAGGCTGTAGCCAATCAATCCGGCCAAGATAATAGCAGAGACGTTGAGGGTGCCCAGCGTAATTGCCGAACCCCACGTCTGAAGGTTGGCAAGGCCCGCCGCATCGAGCGGGAACAGGGGGAACACGACGCTGTTAATAAGAACCGCGATACCCGCAAGGATATAGAGCGGCGTGATGGTCGCGAAGGCGTCGCGCAGGGAACGCAGGTGAACCTGGTTTCCCACCTTCGCAGAGACCTCGGCAAACTTGTCGAGGAAGCTCTTTCCGTTGTCACTGGCCATGATTGCTCCTAACTATCAAATCCGGCCTTTTCCTATTCGCACGGTGGTCTGTCGCCCTCTGCCACCAGATGTGCCATGTGTTGCGCGCGGCGGCGCGCGGTCTGGGACTTCGCCCGGTCGCTAATCAACCACGTGGGTCGTGGCGACCTGTTTGAGCCAGGCCGCCGACTTCTTAAGACGGCGCTTGTAGCCGTCCATAAGGTCGACCTCGACAAAGCCGTAACGATTCTTAAAGGCATTGGCCCAAGACCAGTTATCGATAACGGCCCAATAATGGTATCCGCGGCACTTGGCGCCCTCGTCGATGGCCTTGGCCACCCACTCCAGGTGCTGACGTACAAAGTCGACACGGTAGTCATCCTGGATGGTTCCTTCGGCGTCACGGTTCTTGTATTCGTCCATGATGCCGATGCCGTTCTCGGAAACGAACCACTCAAGATCGGGGTAGTTCTTGGCGCAGTCCATGCCAAAGTCGTAGAGGCCCTGCGGGTAGATCTCCCAGCCGCGGCTCTCGTTCATAACGGCGTCGGGCCATACGTACTCGTCGGCAAAGTGCGGCAGGCCGCACTGGTCGACCTTGCTCGCCGGCGCCTGAACACGCGTGGGGTGGTAGTAGTTGCAACCGAGCCAGTCGACAACACCCTGCTTGAGAATCTCTTGGTCTCCAGCACGGAACGGGAGCTTAACGCCGCCCTCGGCCAGGCTGTCGAGCACGTCGGCAGGGAGCTCGCCCTTGGTAATGAGGTCGAGCCACCAGCGGTTATTGATGCCGCTGGTCATACGCACGGCCTCGAGGTCTGCCTCGCTGGGGTTATCCTTGGTGTAGACCGGGGTAAAGCAGTTGATCATGCCGATTTTGGCATCGGCGCGAATAGCGCCCTCGTCATAGGCCTTACGATAGTTGGCCACGGCCAGCGCATGCGCCAGCGAAATGTGATACTGCACGGTGCGGGCGCGGCTAAAGTCGTGGAGCTGCGGGAACCACACGCCCTCCTGATAGCGCTGTTCGGGCTCGACGATGGGCTCGTTAAAGGTAAACCAGTACTTAATCTCCTGGCCAAACTCGTGGAAGGCGACGTCGGCGTAATGCGCGTAAGCCTCAACGACCTCACGGCTCTCCCAGCCGCCGCGGTTAAAGAGGTAGGTGGGCATGTCAAAGTGGTACAAGTTGACAAACGGCTCCAGGCCGGCCTCGCGAGAGGCGCGGAACAGCTCGTGATACCATGCAGCGCCCTCCCCATTAAGGTTGCCGTCGGCATCGAGCAGACGGCTCCACTGGATGGAAGTGCGATAGGTATTCAGGCCCAAGTCCTTCAAAATGCGAAAGTCTTCCTGGTACTTGGCCATAAAGTCATTGCCGGCATAAGAGCCAACGCAGTTGTAGAACGAACCCAGATCCTGGATGGACCAGGTGTCCCACAGGTTCTCGAGCTTGCCGCCCTGATTCCACTGACCCTCAGTCTGCGGGCCGGACATAGCAGCGCCAAAAAAGAAGTCACGGGGCAGCTGATACTGTGCCATCAAAGTCCTCGCTTTCGTGTTCTAGAGCTTCCGGTTGGAGACGGGTTTGCCTTGGCAGGTTATCCGGCGCGGGCGCGCACCGGTCATACCGATATCCAACCCGCCAAAACAAAACCGTCCCCAAACAGTACAAGGAAACGCCAATGCATCTCGCTTGTTGTCTGTAACTATAGCGCTCTAATTTTCTATGTAAAGCGTCTTTTTCATTTTTCTTTATCGAACTTCTTTCATGAAAGCCATATGGATGCTTTTTTAAGTAGGTATACTTTTTAAATATCGACGCAAATATGAAGGGAGGATTGCATGATTCCCAAATACGAGGCGATAGCTGCAGATATCCGTCGAAGCATCGAGGACGGCGCACTTAAACCGGGCGATAAGTTGCCCACCGTCGTTGAGTTCTGTGAGCTCTATGGCGTTTCCAAAATCACCGTCAAACGGGCGATTGAGCAGATCACCGAGGAAGGCCTTATTACCAGCCGGCGCGGATCGGGCACCTACGTCAAGGACACGGCGGGACTTCCCGGCCAGGTGTTTTTTCAAGGCAAGAACGATCGTGCCCAGGGCTTTTCGTATGAGCACCGCGGGGAAAAGGTGACCTCGGTGGTCTACGATTTCTCGATCGTCAATCCGCCGGCAGAGGTTGCGACCCAGCTGGGAATGGCCGAGGATGACTTCGCCTATCACATCGTGCGCGTGCGCCAGGTCGACGAGAAGCCCATCGTCATCGAGTACACCTATATGCCGCTCGAACTGATCCCGGGCCTTAAAAAGAAGGACCTGTACGGATCGGTCTACGGCTTTATCCGCGAGCAATGCGGGCTGAAGATTTCAAGCTTCCATCGCACCATTCGCGCTGTCGCGGCAACTGAGGAAGAGGCTGAGCGCCTGGATACCAAACCCGGCTCCCCCCTGCTCGAACTCAACCAGATTGGCTTCTTGGATAGCGGCACCGCGTTTGAATATTCTATCTCGCACAACGTAGGCGACCGCTTTGAGCTACACAACGTAACGCTGGCCTAGTTTTGTAATCCGGTGGGTGCTCGTTTTGAGCTGTCTTACGCGGCACCCGCACAACCTTATGGGAGTATGCACATGTCCGATTTGATTAAACTCACGCCGATCTTCCACGAAAAGATCTGGGGCGGCCGCCAGCTCGAAACCGTATTTGGTTACGACATTCCCGAGGGTCCCATCGGTGAGTGCTGGGCTATCTCGGCCCATCCCAACGGCGACTGCCAGATTGCTGAGGGCCCATATGCAGGCCACACGCTGTCGTGGCTGTGGGCCGAGCACCGCGAGCTCTTTGGCAATTGCGAGGGCAAGGAGTTCCCGCTGCTCATTAAGATTCTGGACGCCAAGGACGACCTTTCGATCCAGATTCATCCCAACGACGAGTACGCCGCGAAGCACGAGAACGGCAGCCTGGGCAAGACCGAGTGCTGGTATGTCCTGGACTGCGAGCCCGGCGCCACGATTATCGTCGGGCAGCGCGCCAAGGATCGCGCTGAGGCCGCACAGATGATCAAGGACGGCCGCTGGGACGACATGCTCAACGTGCTGCCGATCCACAAGGGCGACTTTTTCCAGATTGATTCCGGTACCGTGCACGCCATCAAGACCGGCACGCTCATTTTGGAGACGCAACAGTCGAGCGACGTGACATATCGCCTGTATGACTACGACCGCCCCGGCACCGATGGCAAGCTGCGTCCGCTGCACATTGAGCAGAGTCTGGATTGCATCAACTTTGATGCTCAGGCTCCGACCGACGGCACCGTGACCGCACCCGAGGTCGACGGCGTGACTGAGCTCGAGTCCAACCCCTGCTACACCGTCGATCGCGTGCGCGTCAACGGCAGCAAGACCTTGGAGCAGCGCTGGCCCTTCATGTGCCTGTCGGTCATCGACGGCGAAGGCACCGTCTGCGGCGACCCCGTCCACAAGGGAAGCCATCTGCTAGCCCCCAGCACCGTCACCTCCATCGACCTCGAAGGCAAGATGGAACTGATCATCAGCCACCTGTAAGCCACAACAACAACCCAAACGCAACAAGGGGCTCTCCCGTCCATCAACGGGGAGCCCCTACTCATATCCATTTATCAGCCCACCCGGCTCTCCAGACCAAAAAGCGAACGAGCAGAGCGTTGTTCGCAAGCAACGTTACCTGAGGACCTGGGTGGGCGTATAGGGCAACATCGGTCGCGAGTTCCGCACGCAAAGGAGAGCACTTAATGTGCTCTCCGTCTTGCGCAGGACTGCCCGAGCAGGCGACCAAAGCCCCCGGCGTGCCCGCCAGCCGGATGTACGGGTTTTCCAGGTGCGGCAGATCGGCCTGAAAGAGGAGGGCATAGACCTTGAGGTCATGCCCGACGATTGAAGGCCGAGGTGCCGTGCCTGGGAAAGCCGCCTAGGTCAGTTTCACTATAGGTGCAAAGCCCTTCATTAGCTTTTTGGTCTGGCCGGTCTTTTCGAATTGAACCTCGATCATGTCTCCGGCGACCGAGATCACGGTACCCGTGCCAAAGGTCTTGTGGCTCACGGTATCGCCCGCGGCAAAGTCCTGCGACGCGCTCGCGCGATCGACCTTGCGCTCCACCGTCGGCGACACCTTGGACGACGGCTTTTTGGCTCGCGATGCACCCGAGCCAAAGGTCGAGGCGACACGGCCGGCGTCGGGCGAGACCCCGCGATGACGCTCGGTCCCATAACTGCTGCCGCCAAAGAAATCGTCGAAGCTCGATCCGCCACGCGAGGCGGAACCGCCGGTCGAGCGCGTATGCGAGCCAAACACCTTGCCGCCGTACATATCCGAGCCCATGCCCGAGCCAAAGGTGCCGCGACGGTCGCCGCGCTTCTCCCAGCCCGTGCCCTCAAAACCGGCAGAACCGATACCGCTGAACTCGATATCCTCAAACGGAATCTCGTTGAGGAAGCGCGAGCGCGGGTTGGCAGAAGTTGAGCCGTACGTACGGCGCGTGGCCGCATAGGTCAAGAACAGGCGCTTACGGGCACGCGTGATGGCGACGTAGGCCAGGCGACGCTCCTCCTCGAGCTTGCCCGGATCATCGCTGCCGCCAAAGTCGTGCACATGCGGGAAGATACCCTCCTCCATGCCGGCCACGAACACCGCCGGGAACTCCAGGCCCTTTGCGGAGTGGATGGTCATCATGGTGATGGCATGCGTCTCGCCGGCCAGGGAATCCAAGTCGGAACGTAGGGCCAGCCACTCCATGAGCGCCGGCAGCGCCTTGCAGGTAAGCGGGCCATAGGTGCGCTCAATCTCATCGGCATGCACGGCACCCGCCGGCAGCTGCGTCGGCGCAGCATATGCGTTGCCCGCGATGGCAGCGGCCAAGGCGTCCTGCGGCGAGAGTGCCGGAGTGGCCAAGCTATCGAGCGGATTGGTGCCCGCGGCATCGCGCGCGCCGACAAGCGCTTCAAACGAAGACGCGGGCGCGGACGGTCCCGGCTCGGGCGCAGGTGCGCTCACCACAACGGGCTCGGGCTCAGCGCCGGCCGGCACATCGGCAACGCCAGCCGCGCGCAGCTCTTCCAAGCTCTCGAGCGTACCCTCAATATCCTCGTGCGTCTCCTCAAATTCGGCGGCAACGCCCAGGAATTCCTGGATGTTCTCGGCACGGCTCTCGGATTCCATGGTGCCCTCGGCGCGAAAAGCCTTCAGCAGGCCCGTCTTATCGACAATCATCTCGACGACGTCCTTGAGCTCGCCGTCCATGCGACGGCCCTCGCGCACCAGCGCCACAAAGCTCGACAGGCCATTACGCACCTTGGCGCTAAACATGCCCGTCTCGGCTGTCGCAATCTCGCAGGCCTGGAAGAACGAGCAACGGTTGTCGCGCGCCAGCTGCTCGATCTTTTGAATCGAGGTGGAACCGATGCCGCGGCGCGGCGTGTTGATGACGCGTTTGACGCTCATCTCGTCGGCCGGGTTCACGATCATCTTGAGGTAAGCC
The DNA here is from genome assembly GCF_003438275.1 of Collinsella sp. OM07-12. Lineage (NCBI taxonomy): Bacteria > Bacillati > Actinomycetota > Coriobacteriia > Coriobacteriales > Coriobacteriaceae > Collinsella > Collinsella sp. OM07-12. Next base: position 45,090 of record NZ_QSTQ01000018.1, on the reverse strand, counting down.
ATGACATCGCGGATCTCGGCGCGGTCGAAGAATCGCGTGCCGCCGACAATCTTGTAGGGCACGCCCGCACGCAGGAACATATCTTCGAGAATACGCGACTGGGCGTTGGTGCGGTAGAACACGGCGATATCGTCGTAGCTCGTGCCCTTGGCATGCAGCTTCTCAATCTCGCCGGCAATCCAGCGGCCCTCGTCGCGCTCGTCGCTCGCCTGGAAGGCTTGGATCTTCTCGCCATCGCCCTCGGCCGTAAACAGACGCTTGTCCTTTCGCTGCGAGTTGTGGCGCACCACGGCGTTGGCGGCGCTCAGGATATGGCCCGTGGAGCGGTAGTTTTGCTCCAACTTAACGGTCTTGCAGTTTTTAAAGTCCTGCTCAAAGTCCAGGATGTTGGTGATGTCGGCGCCGCGCCAACTGTAAATGGACTGGTCGTCGTCGCCCACGACCATGAGGTTTTGGTACTTGGCGGCCAGCAGGTTGGCGATCTCGTACTGGACGTGGTTGGTGTCCTGATACTCGTCGACGCTAATGTAGCGGAAGCGCTCCTGGTATTTGTCGAGCACCTCGGGGCGGGTGCGCAGCAGCTCGAGCGTGCGCACGAGCAGGTCGTCGAAGTCCATCGCGTTGGCAGCACGCAGGCGGCGCTCCAGCTCCAGGTAGACCTGCGCGGCCTTTTTGTCATTGGGGCTGTCGGCGGATTTGAGCATGTCCTCGGGCCCGATCATGGCGTTTTTGGCCGAGCTGATCTTGCTGCGGATCATGTTAATGGGAAACTGCTTTTGCTCGATGCCGAGCGCCTGCATAATATCGCGCACCATGCGCTTTGAGTCATCGTCATCGTAGATGGTGAACTGACCGGTGTAGCCCAGCAGGTCGGCGTCCTCGCGCAGCATACGCACGCACATGGCGTGGAACGTGCATACCCACATGCCGCGGGTGCCGCTGGGGATGAGCGCCGCCAGACGCTCACGCATCTCTGCCGCGGCCTTGTTGGTAAACGTGATGGCAAGCACCTGCCAAGGCTTAACGCCCAGGTCGCCGAGCATATGCGCGATGCGGAAGGTCAGGACGCGGGTCTTACCCGAGCCGGCGCCGGCAAGGACCAGCAGCGGGCCCTCGGTGGTGAGGACCGCCTCGCGCTGGGCGGGATTAAGGCTGTCGATGTCGACAAGCGGCTTTGCGGGCGCAGGAGCCGGCGCGGGAGCGTCGTAGATGTCGAGCGGGACAAGTTCGGGTTCCGGCGCGGCGGGGGCGGCGTATGCATCGAGTGGCACGGGTTCCGGCGCGGGCGGCACGGGTACCGCGGTGTTCTTTTCCCAGGGCAAGGGCTGGGTCATGGGCGACTCCTCATCTGACGGACGGCGCGCCTGCGGGCAGCGCCATAGTTTGAGCCGTACCAGTATACCGAGCCGCACGGACACCGACGCAAATCACACCACGACTCCGTGCGCCGCCGCCAAACCTGACCCCATTGGACCAATCACGGAGCCACCGATGTCACGGCAACGGTAGCGAGCGGCGGCCAGAGCGAACAAATTGACATGAAAAGAGGGCGGCATAGACCTTTTGGTCATGCCACCCTCTTTGAATGACAAGTTGTCGCTCTGGCCGCCGCGCAGCGTCGACTAAGTTAGAGGCCGAGCATCGGCTCCAGAACGAAGAAGTATGCGAGCACTACGATGCCCAGGATGATGCGGTAAACACCGAAGCACTTAAAGTCGTGACGGCGAACGAAGCCCATGAGCCACTTGATGGCGATGAGTGAAACCACAAAGGCCACAACGCAGCCCACGCCCAAGATAGCGACCTCGTTGGCGCCGAACGTACCGCCCTTAATAAAGTACTTGACCAGCTTGAGCGCACTCGCGCCAAACATGACAGGGATGGCCAGGAAGAACGTAAACTTGGACGCCACCGAACGCGTGCAGCCCAAAAGCAGGCCACCGATGATGGTAGAACCGGAGCGAGACGTACCAGGCACCAGCGAAAGCACCTGGAAGCAACCGATGCCCAGTGCGGTCTTCCAGCTCAGGTCCTCGAGCGTAGCGATGGACCCAAAGTCCAGGTTATCGTCATCGTCGTCTGCAGCGGCAGTCGCAGCGGGTGCGGCAAAGTGTGCGCCAGCGGGACGCCCACCCGACGTCACGGCTCGAGAACCAAACGAACCGGCAAGAGCAGCCTGCTCGCGCTTGTTCGCGCGCCAGTTCTCGATCACGATAAACAGCACGCCGTATACGATGAGCGCCAGTGCCACGACGGGAGCATTGTAGAAATGCTCCTCCATCCAGTCGTTGAGCGGCAGACCGATTGCCGCGGCGGGAATGCAGCCGAGCACAATCTTGCCCCACAGCACCCAGGTGTCGCGACGGCCCTCCTTGCCCTTGCTGGGAGAAAACGGGTTAAGGTCGTAGAAGAACAGGACGCAGACGGCCAAAATGGCGCCAAGCTGGATCACGACCAGGAACATATTCCAGAACGTCTCGCTCACGTTCATCTTGACGAACTCGTCCACCAAGATCATGTGACCGGTCGACGAAACGGGCAGCCATTCGGTAATGCCCTCGACCAGGCCCATGAAGGCAGATTTTAGAAGCTCGATGATATCCAAAGGAACCCCCTCGTTAGACACCCGCCGATATTATTCTGCGGACGGTGCGGGCGTTGTCCCATTATCAACCGTTCGGGCGCGTCTGCGCCTACCCTTACCAAAAAACTCGCCCGTTCACAGAATTGCGAGCGGTCAAACCAAAATCTTGGGTATAACTGCAACAAGATAAAGTGTCCGGCGGCCACGCATCCGCGCCCGCCCGACGCACGAGCCCCGCGCCCGTGCGATAGACCAAGGAGGAAACCATGAACGAGGGCTACACCAAGGTATTTGTTTCACTCGACGGTACTGAGCAGCAGGATTTTGTGCTCGCACGCGCCATCAAGGTCGCCGCGAACAACGGCGCTAAGCTGATTATCGGCCACGTTATCGATTCCACGGCGCTCGAGAGCGCCGGTTCCTATCCGGTCGATCTGGTCAACGGTCTGGAGGAGGCATTTAACAACTCCATCGCCAAGCAGCTCGAAGAGGCCAAGGCCAATCCTGATATTCCCGAGGTCGAGGTCATGATTCGCGCCGGTCGTATTCGCGAGACGCTCAAAGACGAGATGCTCGACGTGGTCAAGCCCGACCTGGTGCTCTGCGGCGCCCGCGGCCTGTCCTCGATCAAGTATGCGCTACTGGGCTCGATTTCGACGTTCCTGCTACGCAACACCGACTGCGACATCTTGGTCGTGAAGTAGCGTTGCTCCCACCGGCCGCGGGGCCTTCGCAGCCTTACTTCAGCGAGCTGGCTGATAAGAAAGATGGCGTGCCGCCCCGATCGGGGCGGCGCGTTTTGTTATGAGGCGATCCTGCTTAGACGGGCTTGTACTTCTGGAATGATCTTCTCGAACATTACCTCCGCCTCGGGAAAACCATCTTCTTTGAGACCGCGCGCGGCGTCTCTTAGTGCGTCTGGAACCTCATTGCAGGTGTCGGCTATCATCCCGGCAACGATTCCCGCGGGCAAACCCGCCTCGATCATTTGGTTCATCACCGATCCGCGCGTTACATCGTCGATCTTCCGGCTCCCACCAAACGAGACGCCCATCTCGCGAACAAGGCTGGGGTAAACCGTTGTGCACAGCACGTCATAGAGCGGCGCCAACCTCACTTGTTTCCAACTTTCGTCCCACACGAGCGACCAGTTCTTAAGATGGTTATCGCAGTTACCTACGGCATAATCGAACAGCTGGTTATAGCCGATAAGGAACCTATCCTCCATTTGATTAGTCGACACCCTTCGCACCGCATCGACGATAAGTCCCAGATAATTGACGCCCGTCGGCTCATATTTAAGCTCACGCGAGATACCCTTGGCCTGACAAACATCTTCCTGGTGCAAACGATATGGAATTGGCAATCCATCAACCGAGCGTCCGTCATCCGACGTTACTCGATCAAATCGCTTCACAGCGATAATCGGCTCGGCGTCCTCAACCCGGATTAGAAAGCATTCTTCGGCCGATAGGTCCATCAGAGATGCGGTTCTAACGCACATTGCTTCACACACCGTCTCGCCCGGAAACGTTTTCGACCCCGCCTTGAGGATGTGCGTAGATGGAGCCGCTCCATGAGGCAGGTACCATCCGCCGCACGGGTCATCGCCCGTATGGTAAAGGCCAACCTTCGCCTGAGCACCCGCAAGGGAGATTCGACTCTCTAGCGCTAAGTCAAAAGCAACCTCCGCCGGTGCGTATGCCAGCCTGCTTAGCCGCTCCCCATCTATCTCTTCATAGCCCATTTCGAGACCCTCGGCCGAAGGCTCTCGCGTCAAAACAAGAGCGCCGACGGGTTCATCGCGGACCAAATCGAGCACCTTAAAGTAATCTCCGCGTTCCGCTCGCGCCCTTTTCTCGAGGTCCCTATTAAGCTGCCCCTCTGGAATGATGCCAGAGAAAAAGGAGCCCGTTACGTCCGGGCTGAACGCCTCGGCCGACAAAGGCAGCGAGGCCGAAATCGGGGCCGCATCAGCACTCTCGAGATACTTGGGGTCATAGGCGAATATCGGAAGCCCGGCGTTTTCCTCTAATACGCCAACCAGCTGGTAGGAACCATTAAACTCACGATGAACGAACAGTGCGCCATCCATTATTTTCCCCTCACCTTCAGAATAAAATCGATATCCACGATGGAGGCGTAGTCGAAAATGACGCCAATTTCGACCGTTGTCCGCCCCCGCTCGATATCACCGATCACACGAAGGCTGCGACCCGTCATAGTCGCGACGTCACGTTGAGTTAAGCCAAGCTCACGCCTTCTGAGCCTGAGGGCCTTCCCCATCTCGGCCGGATCGAAAACCATGCGCTCCGAGAAAGCAGCTTCTGACGGCTTGAGCTTGATGCGCCCATCCAGCTTTTTAATCGTTGTCACTGTTCTCATGATGCTCCTAGCTATATTCCTATTCGTGAACACAGTATAAAACTACTAAGCTATGTTCATGTACGAGAATATAGTATCGACTTCATTAGCAATGTTCCCGTTCAGGAATATAGTTGTTAAAAGCCCCCGATTTGTTCCCAGACGGGAAGATTCCGATCGGCCGCGCCATACGGGCCGGCTACTCAAAGTATTGAAACTTGTTCGTCGAGAAGGCAAACGTTACGACAAAGCCTTCACCGGGGTCGGATGCCGCGGTGACGTCGATGCCCATCTTGGAGCACAGGCGCGCCACCAGGTAGAGGCCGATGCCCGTTGCGCGCTTGGTGGTGCGGCCATTGTCGCCGGTAAAGCCCTTCTCGAACACGCGTGGCAGGTCTGCCGCACACACGCCGCAGCCGTTATCGGCGACGGCAAGCTCAATGCGCTCGCTTGCCAGGCCCTCGTCCAGCAACGCGCCCGAAAACACGATCTTCGCGCCGTCCTCGCACGCATATTTAATGCTGTTCTGAATGAGCTGGCCCAGGATAAACTCGAGCCACTTCTCGTCGGTAAAGACCTCGAAGTCGAGGTTCTCGCACACCGGGGCCACGTGCGCCGCGATGAGCTCGCGCGCGTTGGCCTTAATCGCACCCGCCACCAAGGTCTTAAGATCCCAGCGGCGAATCAGGTAATCGCGCTCCACGACTTCCGAGCGCGCATAGAACAGCGCCTGGTCGATATAGCGTTCCACGCGAGTCAGCTCGCGACCCAGATCATCCACACGCGACAGGTCGTCTTCGCTGCCGTCCAAGTTTTCCAAAATCAGATGGGCTGCCGCCAGAGGCAGCTTGGCCTCGTGGACCCAGCTCTCAATATAGTCGCGATAGTCATCGGTCTGACGCCGGCCTTCGGCAACCTCATCGCACGCGGCTTTGCACACCCGGCGCAGAACCTCGTACTCGAGCTCGCCCTCGGCATAGGTTGGGCATTGCACCATCTCCTGCACCCACGCAGGGCTCTCCAGCTCCTCGGCCGCACGCTCCAGCTGGTGCAAAAAGCGGCGACGGCGCGCGTATTCGATCACAATACCCAGCATGCCAAAGACAAAGGACACGCCAACCGCCACGATCACGATGGATGCGGGGGCGCCGGCCACCGTCAGCACAAAGCAGCTCAGCAGCACGCCGCACGTCCACACGGCAACGGGCAGCAACGCGTCTTTAAAGAACTTGCCAAACGACATGGCCGGGTCCTAAACCGAATAGCCTTGGCCGCGGTGCGTGGTGAGGTACCCCTTGACGCCGATCTTGTCGAGCGTCGCACGCAGGCGATTGATATTGACGGTGAGCGTGTTGTCGTCCACGAAGGCATCGGAATCCCACAGGTCCTGCATGATGGCCGAGCGCGAGACGATCTTGCCCGCGCGACCCAAGAGCAGCGAGAGAATGCGCAGTTCGTTTTTGGTGAGCTCGGTACTGTCACCGGTTGCCGTATTGGTGACCGTGGAGCGGGCAAGGTCGAGCTCCAACCCCTTGTGGACCATGGTGCTGCGCTCGCCTGCCGACGTGGTGCGGCGCAGCAGCGCGTTGATGCGCGCCACGAGCACGCGCGCGCTATAGGGCTTGGAAATAAAGTCGTCTGCGCCGAGTGTCATTGCCATGACCTCGTCGATTTCGGTCGTGCGCGACGTAAGGACGATGATGGGGACCTCGGACTCGCGGCGGACTTCGTGGCAGATGTGCTGGCCATCTTTGACAGGAAGCGTGAGATCGAGCAGCACCAGGTCGGGCACGGCAGCGAGAATATCGCGCGAGACATGCTCAAACGATTCGCAGGCCTCGACCTCAAAACCAGCACGGGCAAGGATGTCAGCAAGCTCGCGACGAATGGGCTCGTCGTCCTCAACGATATAGATCAGCGCCATGGATTCCGCTCCCCTCTTAGTTGTCTTACAGCCATTATTGCCGCGAAGTCGCCGGCACGCGCCTCGCGCGGCAACAAGGTGACAGAACTGTTCGCGAACGAAAGGTCCGACTCGCCCTCGCTCGCAACGGGTGCGGGGATCAAATGATTATAAAATCCCCGCGCCAGAAAAATCATTTAGCGGCGGGCGCGGAGCTTTTCGTAACCGTCGGCGAAGAAGGTGACCATAGCAGCGTCCGCCTCGGCAGCGTCGGCATCGGCAGCGGGAACCACGCCGTGCTCGTCGCTCACCAGAAACAAAGCACCCTTGAGCTGCGCGGGAATGTCTACACGCGTGACCGAGATGCCCTTGGTCTGGGCCAGCTGCTCGATGAGCGTCGCCGTACCGCACAGGCACTCGTCCGCCGGCGCCACAAAGGCCAGCTCTCCGTCGTTGACGGAAGCGAGCAACTCGGGCGCCACGCCGGTTTCGTCGGCCTCGGAGCGGGCCTCGGCAGAGCGGGCACGCAGCGCCTTGGCCGAAGTATCGGCCAGCGGCTCGTACTCGCCCACCGTCATGGCGGCATTGCCGTTGACGTCGATCACTAGCATGAGCACGCCGTCGTGCGCGGTGTAATCGCCCTCGGCAAGCGACCACTCAACGTGCTGCTTTGCCCAGCTGAGCATGTTATGGGTGAGCGGCTCGCCCTGCACCAAGCGCTCGGACAGCGCACGGATGTGACGGTTGAGCATGGGTACCTTTTTGTTGGACATGCGCCAACGGCACACGAGCGCGGGCTCGTCGAGCGTAAACTTCTCAACCGCCTCCTGATTGGCGCAAAAGTCCTCGTACGCGCGCTGGTCCTCGGCATTGCCAAACAGCTCGGCATCATCAATCTGGGGCATGGTCATCCCTTTCGTGTTAGTCATTCCGTCCTCTTATACCAAAAAGACGGCCCTCCAAACGGAGCGGCCGTCTTTTGCAGAGATTATTTTGACGATATGGCCAAGCGACCGATCAGCTTAATGGGATAGAACAACATCCCATTAAGGGTTTTCCAAGTGCCCGAGATTGCCCCGAAAGAGGAGCGCCGCGTACTAAATGTACGCAAGCGACGGTTTGAGGGGCAAGGTCGGGTTCTTGGGAAAGCCCTAGTGCCTAAAATGCCTGGCACCTGTGAAGACCATCGCGATGCCGTGCTCGTTGCAGGCCTGGATGCTCTCGTCGTCGCGCTTGGAGCCGCCGGGCTGGATGATGCAGGTCACGCCGTGTGCGGCAAGCACATCGACGTTGTCGCGGAACGGGAAGAACGCGTCGCTTGCGCAGGCAAAGCCGCCCTTCTCCACGCCCTCACGCTCGCAGAAGTCCTCGGCGCGCTCGCAGGCAAGCAGCGCGGAGTCAACGCGGTTGGGCTGACCCGGGCCCATGCCAATGCCGGCCTTGCCCTTGGAGACCAGGATGGCGTTGGACTTGACACCCTTGCAGACCTTCCAGGCAAACTCGAGCTCGGCCATCTCGGCATCGGTGGGCTTGCGGTCGGTGGGGAACGTGAAGGTCGCGGGGTCCTCGGTCACGTGGTCGACCTCCTGCACCAGCATGCCGCCATCGATGGAGCGCAGCTCCACCTTGGCGCCGTGGTCCACGCCACCGGTTGCCAGCACGCGCAGGTTGGGGCGCTTGGCCATGCGCTCGAGCGCCTCGGCGGTGTAACTCGGCGCGATGATGACCTCGACGAACTGCTTGTTCTGGTCGGCAAAGTGCTCAACCAACTCAAAGGGAACCTCGCGGTTGCAGGCGATGATGCCGCCAAAGGCGCTCTTGGGATCGCAGGCAAAGGCGCGGTCGTAGGCAGCCGTGATATCCTCGGCAACGGCGGAACCGCAGGGGTTCTGATGCTTGAGGATCACGCAGGCAGGCTCGTCGAACTCGCGGACCAGGTTCCAAGCGGCGTCGGCGTCCAGATAGTTGTTGTAGCTGAGCGGCTTGCCCTGGACCTGCTCGGAGCCCACGAGCGGGAACTGCGAGCTCGCGGAGTTCTCGCAGCCCTCGGCAAAGCGGTAGACCGTGGCCTTCTGCTGCGGATTCTCGCCATAGCGCAGGTCGTCGACCTTCTCGAGCGAAACCTCGAGCTTGGCAGAGGTGTCCGCCACATCGCTTGCCTGGGCGGCAAGCCAACGAGAGATAGCCGTGTCGTAGGCAGCGGTGGTCTGGTAGACCTTCACCTGCAGACGACGACGGGTGGAAAGCGTGGTGCAACCGCCGGTCTCGTGCATCTCTGCCAGGACGGCGTCGTAGTCGGCCGGATCGGAGATGACGGTAACGCTCGCGGCGTTCTTGGCGGCAGAGCGCAGCATGGAGGGACCGCCGATGTCGATGTGCTCGATGGCGTCCGCAAAGGTGACCTCGGGGTTGGCGACGGTCTTCTCGAACTCGTACAGGTTGACGACGACCAGGTCGATCAGCTTAATGCCGTGCTGAGCCGCCTCCTGCATGTGCTGCTCGGAATCGCGGCGGGCCAGCAGCGCGCCGTGAACCTTGGGGTGCAGGGTCTTAACGCGGCCGTCCATCATCTCGGGATAGCCCGTGAACTCCTCGATGGGGGTTACGGGAACGCCCGCATCCTCGATAGCACGAGCCGTACCGCCCGTAGAGATGATCTCGACGCCAAAGTCATCGACCAGCGTCCGTGCGAAATCGACGACGCCCGTCTTATCGGTAACCGAGATCAACGCGCGGGCGATCTTCACATCAGATCCCATGCAGTCCTCCTGTCTGGTACGCCGCCGTGCTCTGTGAGTCGGTGATACGTCGATCTGCAGCGCTCGCGCAGCGGCATTGAAAATACTGATTTAATGTAGCGCATCGAGCGCATCGATGCACCCCGCAACGGACGCCTGTGCAGAAAAAGCTTGCGAGCGGAGGGTATGGTGCGGCACCGGGCACGGTGAGTTCATGGAACACAGGGGCACCATAATTCGATGCCAATGGCGTGGTAGAACTGTGCTCGATATGCATCCGCAAAAGAAAGAAGCACCATGGTCTCGCGGGTTCTCTACCGACCGTTTGACACCGAAGACTTCGACGCCATCGCGCTGATTCTGCAGCAGCTTTGGCATAACAATTCGGATAACGATGAGTACAACCGCCTCGAGGCCGCGTGCGACCTCGCCTATTGCCTTTCGTCGTCGACGTTTTCGCAGGTTGCCGTAATCGACGGCCAGGCGCGCGGCATTGCGCTCGCGCGTGCGGGGCAAAGCTCCGGCGCCGCCGTCAAGGAACATTGGATGGATACCGAGCGCGCGCTGCTATCGCAGATGCGCGAGCTGGAGCCCGATGCCTGCGCCGAGTATCTCTCGTTTGTGCGCGCAACCATCCGCACCAACAACCGTCTGCTCGAAAGCAGCCCCCTGCCACACGACAACGAGGTCACGCTGCTTGCCGTGGATCGCGATGTCCATGGCTTGGGCGTCGGCTCGGTGTTGCTCGATGCTGCGGTCTCGCACCTGTCCTCACGCGGAGCGACGAGGGCGCACCTGCACACCGACTCCAACTGCTCGTGGAAGTTCTACGAGCTGCACGGCTTTAAGCGCACGGCAACGCACCGCGCCAACCGCGAAGAGCGCCGCCACGACATGCCGCGCGAAAGCTTCCTCTACGAGCTGGACCTAACCGCCTAACCCCGGTAGCCACACCTAGTCATTCAAGAACGTCCCATCTCGGCACATAAGAAAGGGACGGGCTTTCCCCGACGGCTGTCGAGAAAAGCCCGTCCCGTAATTTAGGACCGCTAGAACGTTCCGCCGCCGCCTCCGCCGACGCCGCCGCCTCCGCCGCCCGAGAAGCCACCGCCTCCGCCGCCGCTCGAACTATCGGAACTCGAAGCCAGCTCGCGGATGGTCTCGTGATACACGTCGTTAAACGAATCGAGCGGGGACTCGGTACCGTAATGATGGTAATACCACCAGTAGCAGGGATAATTGTCGTAGAAGCCATCGGCCTCGCGCACCTCGGGCGGGACGGCCTCGGCAAGCTGACGCAGCACTTCCTTCGAAACGCCCAGCGCAACACCCATCACCAGCAGCTTGTTCCACAGCACCAGATCTCCCGGGACGGCCTCCTTCAGGCGCGTAAAGTCCTCGAGCCAATGCTTGAGCGCCTTGCAGCGAGCCGCCACCTCGGCGCCCTCCGGCGTGTAACGGCGGAAGGTGCAGCTCAGGACAAAACCCACAATCGTGACGGGGATCGAGATCATAGCGGCACCGACGTTGGCGTCCGCAAAGTCGGTATAGAACAGAGAACCCAAAATGCCAAAGATAATGATGATGCCGAGAACCAGGCCGGCCACCATCGCGATAGTGCCATCCGATGCGATAAACTCGCGCTCCTCCAGCTTGCCCTTAACCGTGCTCTGATAGTCCTCGAGCTTGTCGCCAACAGATTCAGTACGCTCGCTGGCATACTCCTCCAGCTCGCTAAACGTGCGCGAACGGACGCCGTCTTTATCGGGCTTAACGCCAGCGAAGAAGACCTTGAGCACGTCGCGATCGATGCCGTCCTTCTTGGCAGCCTTCCAGGCCTCGTCGGTCACGGTGATGCGATACGTCCGCTCCTCTTTTTCGCGACGGAGCAGACCCTTCTTCTTGGTCTCGGTCGCTTCTTCTAGCTTGATCACGCGGTCGTCGGTCAGCTTCATCAGCGTGGCGATATATGCCTGATCGGGCACGTCGTTCCAGCTCATAAGAGCTGCAAGCACCGCGGGATGGTCGGCCGAGGGCACATCGCGGAAGTACTCGTCTTGGAAGAGCGGCTTGGGCTTGAGCCTGCGCAGCTTGAGCATCACGATCACACCGGTATAGGTAACCGCCACAACAACACATACCACGGCAATCGCGCTGGCAACCGCACGCGCGTGCTCACGGCGGGCGTTAGCTTCGTCGGCCCATTCCTTTTCTTCGCTCAGGATCGTTGACATGCGATCTTCGCCCGAAGCGGCAAGCTGCGGCACCCAGTCGCTGGGGAAGGCGATGCGTGCCTCGGCAAATTCGCCCTCGTGCACGCACGGAATGGTGTAGGTGACCATGGGTTCGTCCGCATCGATCGATACGTCGCCCGTCAGCGGGCCGTGGCCCCATGCGCGGAAGTTATCGCCCTTGACGGCCGCCGTCCCGGCAGCGGCATTTGCGAAGTGCACTTCCATCTCGACATCGTCGGAATCCGCGGACCAGCCGTCGCCCACAAACTTCCAGTAGAGCTCGGCGGTATCGGCCCAGTTCATAACCGCACCGGTCATGGTGTAGCTCACGTAATAGATCGCGCTGTCGTCGCTCTCGTGGGGGCTGAAAACCTTGATCCTTACGCTGCCGTCGGACTGCTCAACCGTATAGACGCCGCTGTCGCCTTTGTTTGCATAGTCGACCCTGCTAAACGCGGCATCGTCTTCCTCGACGCTCAGCACATCGACGCCCGCCGTGCCGCCCTGCTGGTTGGTGCCCGTATTGATATCCCAATACACGCCGTTGATATCGTCGTCGAAATCAAACTGGCGTCCCTCGACAACGGTCAGCGATCCATCGGCTTCAACCGTGGCACCGATATAGGTTTGGGTCATGGAGTAGCCGTCGGCGTGCGCGGCGGCAGGCAGTAGCAACAACGCAAGCGCGACGAGTGCGCAGACGGAAGCGAATCGCACAAACAGGTGTCGCTGCCGACAGGTCTTGGCAACGGGGGCGTTCATAGGCACATCCTTTGTCTGTGATACCAGTAGCGTCATTGTCCCACGTTTGCGGGCGCTCATGACGAACATCTCGGCAACCGGAGCGCCAAACGGGATGAAAGTCACCCTCCCCGCACCCGGCAGTTAGGGACGTTCCTTATCTGCCGGCAGTCTGAACATCTCGGCAACCGGAGCGCCAAACGGGATGAAAGTCACCCTCCCCGCACCCGGCAGTTAGGGACGTTCCTTATCTGCCGGCAGTCTGAACATCTCGGCAACCGGAGCGCCAAACGGGATGAAAGTCACCCTCCCCGCACCCGGCAGTTAGGGACGTTCCTTATCTGCCGGCAGTCTGGGACACTCCTTGGCATGGCCAGCGCCAGCAATAGACACCACTTCACAGCACCGTCACAGGTGTAGCGGCTTTGTGTGGGCGCGGCACGTGCTGATTGAGCCGCCAACCGAGGGGCATAAAGCAGTTGAGCGAAAACGGTTGCCCCTTTCCCGTTCGCTCGAGGATCATGTCCCCCTTTTCCGCGGAAACCCCGGCAGTTGCGAAGAGCTGCCGGGGTTTCTGTCGTTTGAGGGGTTGGGCTGGCGGGCGGCGATTGAGCTGTCGAGCCGGTGGTCCGACACGCGCAACGCGCGGCCTCGGCAACTTGCAGGCCACGGCAACGTCTCCCCCACCGCGCCCCGCGCTATACTCGTCCGCATGGATATCAACACACGCAACATAGCAACACACTCCGCGGACGCACCGGCAACGGCAGAGCCCACCCCCGTCGTGGGCCGTTTTGCCCCGTCGCCCTCGGGCCGCATGCACCTGGGCAACGTGTTCAGCTGCCTGTGCGCGTGGCTTTCGGCCCGCAGCCAAGGCGGCCGCATCGCGCTGCGCATCGAGGACCTGGACGATCGCTGCAAGCGACCGGAGCTTGCCGTTCAACTGATTGATGACCTGGCCTGGCTGGGGCTCGAGTGGGACGAAGGCCCCTACTACCAGCACAATCGCCTGGACTTGTACGAGGACGCCCTGCACCGGCTACAAGACGCCGGCCTCACCTATCCCTGCTTTTGCACGCGCGCCGAGCTCCACGCCGCAAGCGCGCCGCACGCCAGCGACGGCACGCCCATCTACCGCGGCGCCTGCCGCGCTCTTTCTGCCGAAGAAGTTGCACGCCGCAGTGCTCTGCGCGCCCCGGCCACACGCCTGCGCGTGCCCGCCGTCGATGACCTCGCCGACGACGTGGTCGAATTTGTTGACCGCACGTACGGCGCCCAATGCGAAGCACTCGCCACCGAGTGCGGCGACTTTTTGGTCCGCCGCAGCGACGGCGTTTTTGCCTATCAGCTAGCCGTAGTGGTCGACGACGCCGCCATGGGCGTCACCGAGGTCGTGCGCGGATGCGATCTGCTGGGCTCCACGCCCCGCCAAATCTACCTGCAGCATCTGCTGGGTCTTCCCACGCCGCACTACGCACATATTCCGCTGCTCATGTCGCCGGACGGCCGCCGCCTTTCCAAGCGTGATCGCGATCTGGACCTGGGTGAACTCCGCGCCCGCTTTGGCACGCCCGGAGCGCTGCTGGGCTGGCTCGCCGGACAAACGGGCATCGCGCCGGACACCATACCGCGTACCGCCGAGCAACTGGCCGAGCACTTTAGCTGGGATGTTATCCGCACGCACCGGGAGAACATCGTTATGGATGAAAGGACAGGCATGCAACAGACGGCAGCCCACCCTGACGAGCACCTCGATAGCGACATTGCCAAAGTATCAACAACCCATCTCTCGCCAGAGGGGTTCGACGCGTTTTGCGAAATACTTGACTCCCCTGTACCTAAAGCCACGAACACGTTACTCATGCGCAAGTCAGCCTGGGAGTAAATCCCTTAGCAAGCCAGCCTTGCTTCATCACGAAGCTCATGCGTACTCGCCCCTACGCAACGTCCCAGGGCTGGAGTTCGTCGCCCAGGCGAACGATGCAGTCGTAGAGCACGGTATGGCGCTCGGCCGGGTTGGCATCCCGATGGAAATGCCCGTAATACCAGCGCTTGTAGTCCAAGCGATCTTCCAGCTCATCGAAAAATGCCGTAAGCCGATCAACGGCGGGGTAATTCCAGCCGGACGCCGGATAGAACGTGGACGAAAGCATGCGCGTGGAGCAGTGTGGGTGATTACGTAGTCGACCTTCCAGCCCACGCTGCCGAGCTTTGTCCGTGCCTCCTCAAAGTTGCGCTCGTCCGGCAGCTCCTGCGGCCACCAGCTGGAATACGGTATGCAGTATTCCTTGTCAACACTCGTGGCACCGCCCATGGTAAAGATCGTTGAGCCATCGAGTTCAAAAACCTCGCCGCGCGTCAGGCGCCGTACGGGAGAGGTATCCGACAGGCGCTGAGTCAGCCCACCGTGCCACAACTCCATGGGTCGCTCCGCCCAGTGATCGAAACGCTCGTGGTTGCCGTCGATGAACAGCACGGTATAGGGGCGCGACTCCAGCCAAGCGATGTCGGCGCATTCCTCGGCAGAGAAATCCCACGGAAAGCCAAAGTCGCCCGCAATGATGAGATAGTCGTCGCTCGTCAAACTATCCCCAAGATCCCAGTCGCGCAGCTTTTGCATGTCGAGGCCGCCGTGAATATCGCCCGTCACATAGACCGTCATCGGATCACCACTTCACTCTTATAGGCTTCGAGGTCGTGCTCGATCTGCTCGTCGCCCGTGGCGTTGACCCACCACGGCCACTTAACGCACTGCACAGGCTCGTCTACCTGCGCAAACCATAACTTGAGCTCATCCAGACTTACCGGGGCATAACTGTTAGCGTCCACGCCCACGTCATAGCGCAGCAGCCCCTGTCTGAGGTTGAACTTGTTGTACGCGCCGCCGTAGCTGTGGATATGTCCGTGAAGATGCCACCCGCCGTGCGACATGCCCTGCCAGTCGACCATGGGATAGTGGCTCAGCACGATTTTTTTGCGGTCGATCTTGAGCACGCAAATGGGCGGCTCGACGATAAAAGCGTCCGCCACCGCAGGCTGCGTCCAGTCTTTGTCGTGGTTGCCGGGCAGCAGATGGACACGCTTGCAGACAATGCTTTTGCGCAGCTCGTAGGCATCTTGAACCGTCATCTTAAAGCTAAAGTCGCCCAAGATGTAGAGCTCGTCATCCGCAGCGACCTTGCTGTTAATGTTGGCGACCATGGCGTCGTTCATCTGCGCAACAGTCGACCAAGGCCTGTCGGCGAGCCGCAGCATGTTCTCGTGCCCAAAGTGCGTATCGCCGGTAAACCAGATCATGGGGACCTCCTAACGCTACGGGGCATCCATCCCTTAGGGCTTACCCTTCGTTCTTCCATCCAAACGGGTCGAGCACCCAAAAGATCAAATCGAGCACGCCGCCGGTCATCATGGCGGCGGCAAGGGCGATGATAACGTGCAGGGAACTGGCACTTCGGAGCACGTCGAATGGCCCCAAAACAGCCAGCAGCGCGACCGCTGCGCCGGCTACGCACAGCGCAAGGCACGGTCCCGCGTCCTTGACGCACTTCTTTGCGAGATGTTTGGTGTTGTCACTCATTGGTATCGAGCTCCTTAGAGGGTCGTTGTTCAAATTCATACCGCCGCGGCAGAATAGGACGGCAGGTTAAGTGTCACACGTCGTGCGGACACAAAATACCGATCACCGCCGCTTACCTACCGTTCACGTAGAAGGACCCGATTTATATGCCCACAGATCTTGATCTCTTCCTCGGTCAGTGAGATCCTTCGATCAAGCTTCCTGGATAGGGGCTGGAAGATGAGACGGATGTCTCTAGGCACAACACCATATCGCCCGATCACCGTTATGGCTTTCGTCTAGAGCTGGGAGACCAGCTTTTTTGTTAGCGATGCTCCCTTTCAATCTCCGGCACTCCAAGAGCGCAGGCCTGTTGTTTTGACTACTTTAGACGAAAGGGTTTCGCTATGAGCACCGACATTATTGTTCGCTTTACCGACAGCTACGAGCAAAAAGTTGGAGACATTAAAAAGATCGTCGGGCTGATGTCCCCCAAATCCATTATCAAAATTATCGACACTCTCGATCTCGATGCCAACCCCCGCAATTCCCGTTTGGGCTCAGTGACCGATGCTATTCAGGCATCCATTCGCGCTGATGAGCTTTCTCCCACGCAAAAGCTCTTCCCTTTTAAATCAAAGGGAATTCTGCTCGCGTCCTCGAGCTACGAGTCCCTTGATCGCGGGCGTTATCGTCTAAGCTTTGCTTCTCACGACGAAGTTGAGGGAATTCTTGACGGCGGCCACAACACACTCGCAATCGGCAGCTACATTCTCAGCGAAGCCGAACATGCGCTTGGCAATCGGCCTCCCAAAAAGAACGAAGTCACAATCTGGGATTCATTCAAGCAAACATGGATGAACCGTCGAACCGATATTGAAGAGTACCTGTCACTTCTCCGTGAAGAAAAAGCAGCCCTCAAAGAGAAAGGCATAAGCACTCTAGACTTCTCGATTCCTGTCGAATTGCTCGTTCCAACCGACCCAAACGATGCGCTCTGCGTTGAAAACTTCCGCACCTCACTTTTGGAAATCTGCGACGCTCGCAACAATAACGCTCAACTCACACAAGGCACCAAGGGCAATCAGGAAGGTCTTTTCGATTCCTTTAAGGCTCTTTATGCCGAAAAATATCCTGAATTTGCAGCCAAAATCAGCTGGAAAACCAACGACGGCAACCCCATTGAATCCAGAAAGCTTGTCGCACTCTCTTGGATCCCGTTATCGCTCATCTCGAGTAACGTCACCTCTGGCGACATCGAAGCGCCACAACTTCCCCTAGTCTATAGCGGCAAGGAGAAGTGCCAGGAAAAGTTCTTGCAGCTTATGAGGGATGACCGAGTAAGCAAAGCTGCTGGTTCAGCGCGCCGCGAACTCAAGAATCCGCAAGTTCTCAGCGCACTCAAAGTGGCTACGGACCTTCCCGGTCTATACGATGAAATCTATTCGCGTTTCCCCAAGCACTACAACAAAACAGGAAGCTACGGAAAAATCGGCGCCGTTAAGAGCCTTAAGAATAGTCGCAATGAATACAAAACTCCCTTCTTTGAAAAGGCAACGGACAATCCTGTTCCTGATGGCTTTATCTACCCCCTAGTCTGTGGCCTCCGCGCATTGATGGAAGCAGATGATCAGGGGAAGGTGTATTGGAAAACTGATCCTCACAAGTTCCTCGATAGCCCGGCATTTGAAAATGTCGTCGCTCAATACAGCGGTGTCATTCAGCAATCTGACTACGATCCGCAAAAGGTCGGCAAGGGCGCTATGAGCTACACCGCCGTTGAAAACTCGATGAAGCTCGCAGTTCTTATGGGCTAGCGGATACTTAGGCAAAGCATCGGCGCGCAAGGACGTCATTTATGCCCGACGCACTTGCGCGCTTATTATTAAGCTGGCTATGTAAAACTCCGGTATAGAAATGAACTATTGTCGTTCTTTATCGACCAGTAGTTGGCAAAACTCCCCTACGTCCATTAGCCAGCTTTGCTGTTCAGCCGTATATGAACCAAATACAGGACGAGGCACAACCAGTTGGAGACTATGCCTGCGCATCGAGTCCGTGTACTCAGTGCTCACCGCCACATCAAGTGTAATCAAATGCTTATTTTCAATTCTATCCGCTTCTTCCAACACTTGGCGCCAGCGCTCTTTAACGGTCGTTTTTGCGCCAAGCATGGTCAGCTTCTCGGCAGGATACAAAGGATTTCTATAAGCCTCGATCGACGGCATAATGAAATCTGGCTTTGATTTGCCCTCAGTATACGGCTGAGCGGAATAACTTATGCCCCATCCCTTAAACAGGTACTCAAGTTGATGCTCGAAAGCAGTTCCCGCGCGCGATTTCCTCCGCTGGAAAGCTGACATCGTGGTCCGTAACACTCCATCAACATCGAGATCGCCTCTTAGATAGGGAGCCAAATCGCGCTCAAGCAGATGCCTCTCGAATACCTTAAAGAGAATCTCTTCTCGCTCATAGCAGTCAAGAAGGCACTTGTCGGGGTTGCTCCTCCAATCAAGCACACCCAAAGTCGATATGGAATACCTCGTGAATTCAATCCCTTTGGGAAAAGAATCACCGAACTTTTCGACCATTTCATCCAAATACGTAACAGCCGACGTGGGAAGCGAAACTTCGATGCCAATCGCTTCAAGAATGGATGCGGCGATTGAGTCTATTCGCCTGTCATCTGCGGTTGACCGCGAAAAACCACTGTCGTCAACTTCGTTCAAACCGAAAAGCCATCTTAATTGGCACTCGGCATTTGATCCTTGTCTAGCAAATACAATCAGAAGACCATGCTCGTCTGAAGGTGCAATGACCATCAGGTCACCGATTCTCGAGGCTCGTATCGCTTCGCTATCGTTGTAATAGAGCCTGTATTCCGTCCTAGTCGGATGTTTCCTGCGCGCGTCGTACCAAGTCGTAAACCCGTGATCAAACAAAGGGTCCGCATCGTCGCAAAGAAATACGAAGGTCGTCGGTATATTTCTTATATCATCGTCGCCAAACAGGGAACGGAGCTCCGCAGTTCCGTTGAATTCATGCTGGTTGCTGCGTTTTCTATCAATATCAACAGCAACGAGTTTCTTCGCAACCGCGCCGTCAAAATAGCTACTCAGAACTCCGTAGTCCATCGAAATACGCTCCCATCATCAGCTTGGCCACTGCTCGCACAGCCGGTACGGTGACAGAATTACCAAATTGATGATATGCCTGCGTATCCGAAACCGGAATAATGAATTGATCGGGGAACCCTTGAAGTCGGGCACATTCACGCGGAGTCAGCTTGCGAGGGTTCTTCCCCTCGCCACGTGAAACAAGAATCTCACTTCCGTCCTTGTGATAGCGTGCTGAAAGCGTCCTTGTCGTGTCATTGGGGCCAACCGTGCTATAGCCAAAGCCGTTGCCTGCCGCCTGATGCTTTTCCTTATATGCACGCAAATAAGCCCACAGTTTGTCGGAAAGAACGTATCGATCATCAGGAGCATCTTCAAGAATCTCCCCGACGGTGTGCCCACCGCCCCCAAGCTCTAGTTGGTCCCAATCAAAATTAGTTTTTTTCTTAAAGCCAACAATGTAAATGCGCTCACGATGCTGGCAAGTCCAATTCTTGCTATCAAGAACCTTGTAGTGCACATCGTAACCAAGCTCGTCCTTAAGGGTCTGCATAATAATCCTGAAGGTCTTGCCGCGATCGTGACTCGTTAGGTTTTTAACGTTTTCCAGCAGGAAAGCATCAGGTTTTTTGTCGCGAATAATACGAGCTACTTCGAAAAATAATGTCCCCTGCGTCTTGTCTTCAAAGCCAGTAGCACGTCCCATCGATTTTTTCTTTGAAACGCCCGCGAGCGAGAATGGCTGGCACGGAAATCCCGCCAATAAAACGTTAAATTTTGGAATGTCGTCCGAACGAACGTCATGAATGTCCCCAGCTGGCTGATCACCGTAATTCATGCGGTACGTCTTCTGTGCATATTTATCCCACTCACAAGAAAAAACGCACTTGCCACCAAGTTCTTGGAACGGCAAGCGAATGCCACCGATACCTGCAAATAGGTCAATGTAAGTGAAAGGAGCGTCCTCCCGATCACCCTGCGCAAAGGGCGCCCGATAACCTAGGGAGCGTATAAACGTGAGCTCCGTAGCAGATGGACTGGTCTCGCCAGTCTCCCAACGCCGGACGGTTCTATCACCATTAGGTCCCATGCCAAGAGCGGCGGCGAACTCCTTCTGAGTCAGCGCGAGCTCCTTGCGTTTGGCAGTTATCTCTTCCCTAACGTCTTTCATGCTATCCAATCGGAACAAACTACGGACGGACTGTCCGCTAATTGACACAGCGTTATCAAGATTAAACGCGATTCATGGCAGTTGCAACACTTTGTTGCAACGCCTTTCAACGGTAACTGAGATTAACGTGTCGCACGGACAAACAATTGCCCCAACTTGCAACTAGCCAACATCAGGCCTGCGTATTCAGTCACAACCTAGAGCTATCAGCAAAGGCGCCATCAACTCGCGTCGTTTGGCGGTTTTAGAGTTCTCTTCCACGAGTTCTTTCAGCCGCTGCGTATCGAGCCCACGTCCAAGCGCGTCGTGATAGGCATCGATAATTAATGAGGGGTCCTCGCAATCGAGGCAAAGATCGACAAGCGTGCGCTCGGGTTTGGTTACCGGCAGGCCGTCGAGCCAAACTATATCCTGCTCGGCAATCTCGCGCTTTACAAAAGAAAGGGATTCGTTTCTTGTATTGATACGCGTGGGCGCGGTCATCCTATAGGGGGACAGGTAGAAATCGCCCATTTGCTGCAGGTTCGCCGCAGTCGTACCGCTCACGGCGATGCCATCCCACTGACGTTTTCTCTCCCACGCGCAAAGGGAGGGATTGGTGAGCTTCCAAAAAGCGTTGAGCTCGTCGGTGTCTCGGCGCTGTGTTCCAGACATCCGGTAGGCGCCGTGGCATATCCGTTCAAGACGCCCCACGCGGCATGAGTGCGCCAGCGCATCTCGAGAGATGTCCATGCGAGCCGCCTGAGCTGTGGTGAACACACCCTCGCTCTCGGAGAGCTCGATTATCGCCGTTATGTTGCTAAAGCACTTCATGTTGCAATTGTAGGAAATTTTCATACTTTTGCAACGTAATTTTTGATCCATGAGATCCGTTTGCCTTGTTTACCCCATTTCTGACGCCGTTTTGCACCGGCACCCCATCCCCCGCTATTGAGGTCTAATACTTTTCCGCGAAGTGAACGGCTGTTTTTGGACCCCTGAAACATCCGCATTTTTCGGCGGCAAAATCGTGGGATTTCAGCATTGAAACCGCAGGAAGCGGCACCTCTAAAGTGTCGATGCTTCGGGGGTCCGTTTTCACTCGTTCACTTCTCGGAAAAGTATTAGACCTCGCTATCAGCTGTCCCAAAGATCAGACCGCCCCTCCTTCACGCCACGCAAAACCTGCCTTTTCTGCCCCTGCCCGCCTCCGCGTCACCCAAAAACTCATCCAACATTAATCTTGGCTCAAGAATCGCTTAATCTATAACCTGCACTATAGAGTTCGACAGAGGGCGGGGCGGCGGCGCGCGACGCAGGCCGCCGAACGCAACGCTCGCGCCCGGGCAAATCGCCCGGCGTCGCGCCCATCGAACGAAAGGACAGGTCATGGACGACCTCGAAAAAGTTGAAACCATCCGCACCAAGTGCAACGTGAGTTACACCGATGCCAAGGCAGCACTCGATGCCGCCGACGGCAACGTTTTGGACGCCATTATTTGGCTCGAGTCGCAAGGCAAGACCCAGACCACGTCGGCGCACGCCGCCACCGAGTCCGAGCCGGTAGATGAGCCCTCGGCCGAGATGGTCGCCGCGCAGGCCGCCTACGAGAAGTCGAGCGAAAAGACCGACTTCTCCAAGAAGATGGACAGCGTGTGGGAGTACCTCAAAAAGCTCTTCCGCCTGAGCCTGGACACCAAGTTTATCGCCACGCGCCGCGATGCGATCATCCTCAACATCCCCATCCTGATTCCCATCGTCGCCTTGTTTGCCTGGGGCGCCACGATATGGCTGATGCTGATCGGTCTGTTCTTTGGCATGCGTTACCGCATCGATAGCGACGGCGACGTGCCCGGCAGCATCAACAACCTGATGAATCACGCCGCCGATGCCGCAGACGATATCAAGCAAAATCTGAACGACGACAAGTAATCGCAGACGGGGGAACGCATGGCACGAATCCTGATCGTAGAGGACGAGGAGAAAATCGCCCGCTTTGTGACGCTCGAGCTGGAGCACGAGGGCTACCAGGTGGAGCACGCCGCCGACGGCCGCACCGCCGTCGACCTGGCGCTGGAGCGCGACTACGATCTGATTCTGCTCGACGTGCTGCTGCCACAGCTCAACGGTATGGAGGTGCTGCGGCGCGTGCGCAAGCACAAGGATGTGCCGGTGATCATGGTCACCGCGCGCGATGCCGTGATGGACAAGGTAGCCGGGCTCGACGCCGGCGCCGACGATTACCTGACCAAGCCGTTTGCGATTGAGGAGCTGTTCGCACGGATCCGCGTGGCGTTGAAGCGCTCGGAGGCCGTGCGGGCGGCTTCGGGCGTTGGCGGCGCTGGGACCGGGGAGGGCGCTACGGGTGCCGGTACCGCCGCGACGTCCCCGGCTAGCGACTCGGCCAAAACCTCTGCCGTGCCCTCCCCCGCCGTGCTCACCGTGGGCTCGGTCGCGCTCGATCCCGACCGCCGCGAAGTCATCGTTGGTAGTTCAACCATCGTACTCACGGCCCGAGAGTTCGACGTCCTCGCCCTGCTTATGGCGCATGCCGGCACCGTGCTCACGCGCGAGCGCATCGCGCACGAGGCGCTGGGCTACGAATACGTAGGCGACACCAACAACGTCGACGTGCACATCGCGCACCTACGCGCCAAGATTGAAGACGCCGGCGGCGCCCGCATCATCCAGACCGTGCGCGGGGTGGGCTATGTCTGCCGCGCATAACGCCGAGACCAAGCGCGTCACCTCCATTGCCCGCGCCATCAACTGGAGCTACATGTGGCGCCGCCTGATGAGCTACGTCTGGCTCGATCTGTGGCTGCTGGTTGTTGCGGCGGCGATCCTGGTCTATGGCTACAACCAGACGCTGCCCGACGGCGCGTTTACCGCAGGCTGGATCCCCGGCGCCACCGTTCACGGCATGTCGTTCGCGCCCGCGCGCGGCTTGGACCTGGCCACGCTCACCTATACCGTCGAGCTTGCGCGCACCACCAAGACCTTCCCCCTCGCGCAGGACCTCATCGCGCTGTGGCCCCTCTATCTTGTCGTTGCGGGCGGGCAAGTCATCAGCGTGCTCAACATGCTCAGCGGCGCTCGCCGCGTGCGCCGCACCATGGCACCGCTCAACGACCTGGCCCTGCGCGTGGACGAGCTCGGCCGCATGCAGCTCTCCGGCGGCAAGATGGAAACGCTGGAGCAGGCAATCGAACGCGCGAGTGTCGACTCGCCGAGCGTCACCACCGGCGACGCCGACCTGGCGAGCATCGAGGTCGCGCTCAACCGCCTGCTGCACCAGATGCAAGAGGCCAAGCTACAGCAGATGCGCTTTGTCAACGATGCGAGCCACGAGCTGCGCACGCCCATCGCGGTGATTCAGGGCTACGTGAACATGCTCGACCGCTGGGGCAAAGACGACCCGGACGTGCTGACAGAATCCATCGCGTCCCTCAAGGCCGAAAGCGAGCACATGCAAGAGCTCGTGGAGCAGCTGCTGTTTTTGGCGCGCGGCGATGCCGGCCGCACCGTACTGAGGCGCGTGGACACCAACATGGCCGCACTGGTCGGCGAGGTGTGCGAGGAATCGCAGATGATCGATGCCGAGCACACGTATCGGCTGGCGTACGACACTGCGCTCGCCAGCGACCCGCGCTGCAATGCTTCTGTCGACGTGGCGCTCGTGAAGCAGGCCCTGCGCGTGATCGTGCAAAACGCCGCCAAGTATTCGGACGCGGGCACGTCCATCACCTTTGGCGTAGCGCAGGATACGGGCACGGGCGCGATCGACATAAGTGTTGAGGACGAGGGTATCGGCATGAATCAGGAATCCGCAGCTCACGCGTTTGAACGGTTCTACCGTGCCGACAACGCACGCGATGCCGGCGCGCAGGGCTCGGGTCTGGGGCTTGCCATTGCCAAGTGGATTGTCGATAGCCATGGCGGCGTTATTGGCGTGACCTCGGTCGAAGGCGTCGGCAGCCGCTTTACGATTCGCCTGCCACGGTAGGAAGCCCCTCGGCGTAAAAAAGGGATAAGGCCATGCGGCCCTATCCCTTTTTGTTCGTTATGGCAGTTTGTGCGCTACTCGCGGCACAGATGCACGGCGAAGCCGGCGAACTCGCGCTTAAAGTACACGAGCTTGGTAGAACCGTCGGGCAGCAGCGCGCGCGACTCCTCGTTAACCTCGAGCCCGCGCTCGGCAAACCACTTCTCGGCCGCATCGATGTCGTTGACGGCAAAGCCGATGTGGCCCTTGGTGCCACGACCGTTCTGCTTCATGACCTCGATCAGCGAATCGTTAAAGTACGAAACCGGGGTCTCGATAACGGGCAAGCCCATCATCGTCGAGAACAGCTCCGCGATCTCCAAGGCGTCTGCCGGGTCGGCGGCGTTGATGCCCACATGGGCGACGCGCATGCCAAAGAGCTCGACCGGATTGGCGTTCTGCTCATTCATACAGGCAGCGCCTACTGAGCCATGACGTCGAGAACGGCCTTCTCGGCAGCAACGCGGTTCATGCCGGTCATGAAGGGCACGCCGCTCACGTACGGGCAGGTGAGGCCCTCGGGGGCAACGGTGGTGGCGATCAGCAGGTCGGCGCCTTCGTCGCAAGCGTCCTTGGCCTCGGAGATGGCGCACTGCACGATCTCATACTTGCCGGCATAACCGTTGGCGTCGAGCATGGTAGCGACCTTCTGGGCAACGAGCGTGGAAGTAGCAGCGCCAGCACCGCAAGCCAAAACGATCTTCTTCATAGGTAATGTCTCCCTTCATGGTTTACTTTAGGTAAGTGTACCGCAGCGAGCGATGGTGCTCGGCCTCGATGCACTTTTGTACCAGTTTGCCTGCGCACTGCGTATAATACATCTAGTACGTGTTGTCATACCGCCTGTTTTATGAGCGACCGAGGAGCTCAATATGCCCGATTCCCGCACACTCTGGACCGCCGTCGTCATTATTTGTATCGCCGTGTCGGTGTTCTTTAGCGTTAAAAAACGCACCACGTTTAAACGCCTGCAGCAGCTTATGGCCGCCAAGCAGTGGGACGAGTTCGATCGTTTGCTCGACGGCAAACTCACCAGCATGCTGTACCCGCGCTACAACCGCGACTACCTGCGCCTGAACTCCTATCTGCTGCGCGAGGACCACGAGCGCGCTGGCGAAATGTTCGACCTGCTGCTGGGGCTCAACCTGCCCAAGATGCAGCGCGTCGACCTGGTGATTAAGGCCTTTAACTACTACGTTGGCCAGGAGGACCGCAAAAAGTCCAAGGAGTTGCTGCACGAGATCAAGGGCTTTGAGGGCGGTCAGGCCGAGGCAGTCGCGCACGAGTGTCAGCTGATGTACGACACGATGATCCTCAAGCGCCACAACGACATTCCCGAACTGGAGCGCATGCTCGAGGATGTCGGCGACGACCCGGTCAAGCGCTGCCGCCTGGAGTACCTGCTGGCCCTGCAGTACAAGAACAAGGGCGACGAGGCCAAGTTCCAGGAGTTCCTGGAGAAGTCGGGCCAACACTCGATGGCCGTCAACGCGTAACGGACGGCTTGTGCTAGACTTCTAGTCTCACGGGGGCGTGGCGGAATTGGCATACGCAGGAGACTTAAAATCTCTCGCCGCAAGGATTGTGGGTTCGAGTCCCACCGCCCCTACCATTGGCTTTTACGGGCCCGTATCTCCCAGAGATGCGGGCCCGTTTCTTTTGCACGCCGGTGGGGCTCGAACCCGCGAGGGGGCGAGCGTCAAGCGGACGCGCAGCGTCCGCAGCGAGCCGGCGAGGGCGCCGGCAGGCGGCCGAAGCCGGTGCGGATTTGCGCAGCAAATACGCAGACGTCCCACCGCCCCTACCACGTATTGTTTACGAGCCCGTGTCCCTTTGGGATGCGGGCTCGTTTCTTTTAGATGCCGTCAACTGCAGGGCACCTAATTTGGGACGGGGCTTTTTTGACTACTTTTCCGCCCACCCAATGAGTTTTCTGGGACGGGGATTAAAAAATCATTGTGTACCTAATGATTTTTTAATCCCCGTCCCAGAAAACTCATTCACGGAAAGGCTCGGGCGGACCATGAAGCTAAAAAAGCCCCGTTCCAAAAAGACTAGTTTTGGAGGGTGCTGAGGTTGGGGGTCCAGCCGATGGTGGGGGTCGTGTCATCGAGAACCTCATTGATGGTGGCGGCCATGCCGGCGAGCAGGCTGTTCTCGCTTACGGTGAGCGTCTCGTAGCCACCAGCGCGCATGAGCTCGCGAATCACCACGGCGCCGGCCAAGATCACGCCCGCACGCTTGGGCTGCACGCCTGGCAGCGTGGCGATGCCCGCAACGTCCAGCGCAGACATGCACTCGATAGCGGTCGAGACCTGCTCCATCGAAAGCTCGCGCAGGTGCACAAAGCTCGAATCGTACGGCTCCAGCTCGTGAACGAGTGCAACGAGCGTGGTGACGGTGCCACCCACCGCGACCAAGCGCTCGGCGCGCTCAAAGTTGTTGGGCAGGCTCTCAAAGTACGCCGTAAACTGCTCGTTTGCCCAGTCGGCAGCAGCCGCAAGCTCACCTGCCAAAGGCGGCAGCGCCGAGAAAAACCGCTCTGTTACACGACGGCAGCCAATGTCCAGCGAACGCGTGCCCTCCAGCGCAAAGACCCCGCGCTCCGGAGCGTATACACCCGTCGCAAGCTCCGTCGACCCGCCGCCCGAATCCGCGACGATGATGCGCTCGCCCGCAAAGTCGTGCGCCACACCAAAAAACGTCAGGCGCGCCTCGACCTCGCCCGGAATCACCTGCGGTTCGAGCCCCAGCTCGCGCAGGCCGCCTAGCAGCAGGGCGGCGTTGGACGCATCACGCGCGGCGCTCGTGCATGTGGTGCAGATGCGCACGGCCCCAAAGGCACGGGCTTCGTCCACAAACATGCGGCACGCAGCGAGCACGCGCTCAACGGCCGCCTCGCAAAAGCGCCCCGTCGCGTCCACGCCCTCGCCCAAGTCGGTGATCTCGGTATGCTTGGACGATTCCACGATCGCCCCGGCCTCGACCTGCGCCAGCACCAGTCGCGACGACACCGTTCCCAGGTCGATCGCGGCCACCTTATATCGTTTGCACTCTGCCATTGCGGGCTCCCCTCCGGGCGTTACTCGCCTACTCGCCGCTGGACGCGACCGTCTGACCCTCGACGCCGTTAAATCCAAACAGCATGTCGAGCGTCTGAATGTACCACGGCGCGTCCTTGCCGACTTCTTCGATCTCCTTGGCCACCTCGCTGGCATTCTTGGCGTTTGAGGACTTCTTTTCAGCCGACGACGAGTCCGAATCGCCATCCAGGCCCAAGACATCAATCCTAGTCTCGCCAGGCATTACCAGGCCCAGGTCCTCGGACGCCGCATCCTTGATGCCCTCCTCCGAGAGCAGCTTGTCGACGCTTTTTTGCAGCTCGTCGTTATATTGCTCGCGAATTTCGACCTGCTTGGCCAAGATGTCGCTCGAGCGCTTAGCCACGTACAGGTCGCGTACGGGAAAATACAGGCTCACGAGCGCCAGCGCCACCACGATACCGATAAACAGCAGGCGCAGAGAGCCATGCGTAAAGTCATAGATCGCCTTGACCACCGCATTGTCGTTGGCGTAGCGCATAAAGTCCGCGCCCGAAAGACGGCTCGAAGGTCTGCTCGATTTGTCGTGCGTCTGGGCCGAGGGACGCGACGAATGCGGCGAACGTGCCGGACGTACTGGTCCATCTGTCGAAGTATTCACTTGAGCATTGGGGCGCGAGGTACTTGTCGGGCGCTGCGTGGAGCGGTCGGCGCCGGCGTAGGCGGACCCACCGAGCTGCACCGTGCGCGCAGGGCGAGGCGACGGCTCGCGCGAACCGGCGGAATAGTACCTGTTGTCGTAAATCTGATCCATGTGCGCCTTGTGCGGTTGAGGTTTGTTTGCGCTAAGTCCTTTAGTTATAGCACGAGCATGCGCACCGCCTTCGCCAGCCTTTGCTCGACATAAAAAAGGCGCTGAGTCGTGTGGCCCAGCGCCCGATAGCGCTCTGTAGCATCTAGCTGGAGCGGGGCAAAGCCGAGTCTGCCCCCCTCCCCGCCAGGCTCGTCTGTCTAGCGAATGTTGTAGAACGCGGCCTTGCCGGCGTAGCGCGCGCTGCCCTCAAGCTCGTCCTCGATGCGGATGAGCTGGTTGTACTTGGCGATACGGTCACTGCGGCACGGGGCGCCCGACTTGATCTGGCCGGCGTTGACGCCCACGACCAGGTCGGCGATCGTGGAGTCCTCGGTCTCGCCGGAGCGGTGGCTCACGATGCAGGCGTAACCGGCCTCCTTGGCGGTCTCGATGGCCTCGAGCGACTCGGTGAGCGTACCGATCTGGTTGACCTTGACCAGGATCGCGTTGGCGGCACCCAGCTCGATGCCCTTCTTGAGGCGCTCGGTGTTGGTGACGAACAGGTCGTCGCCCACTAGCTGCACTTTGTTGCCAATGCGGCGGGTAAGCTCGACCCAACCGTCCCAATCCTCCTCGGCCATGCCGTCTTCGATGGAGATGATGGGATAGGTGTCGACAAGCTTCTCCCAGTAATCAACCATCTGGGCGCTCGTGTACTCCACACCCTCGCCCTTGAGCTCGTACATGCCGGTCTCGGCGTTGTAGAACTCGGTCGAGGCCGGATCCATGGCGTACATGAAGTCGACGCCGGGCTTAAAGCCGGCCTTCTCCACGGCCTTGGTGATGTACTCGAACGGCTCGGCGTTGGTCTTAAGGTTGGGGGCAAAGCCGCCCTCGTCGCCCACGCCGCCGCCCAGGCCGGCCTCGTGCAGCACGCCCTTGAGGGTGTGGTAGACCTCGGCGCACCAACGCAGGCCCTCGGCAAAGCTCGGGGCGCCCACCGGCATGATCATGAACTCCTGGAAGTCGACGTTATTGTCGGCATGCACGCCGCCGTTGAGGATGTTCATCATGGGCGTGGGCAGCAGGTGGGCGTTGACGCCGCCCAGGTACTGGTACAGCGACAGACCCGCCGACTCGGCAGCGGCGCGGGCAACGGCCAGCGACACGCCCAGGATGGCGTTGGCACCGAGCCTGGTCTTGTTGGGGGTACCGTCCGCGGCAATCAGCGCGGCATCGACGGCGCGCTGGTCGAAGGCGTCGAGGCCCACGACGGCGTTAGCGCACTCGTTGTTGACGTGCTCGACGGCCTGCGAAACGCCCTTGCCCAGGTAGCGGCCCTTGTCGCCATCGCGCAGCTCGCAGGCCTCAAAGGCGCCGGTCGAAGCACCCGAAGGCACCATTGCGCGGCCGAAGCTGCCGTCCTCGAGCACGACCTCGACCTCGACGGTGGGATTGCCGCGGCTGTCGAGCACCTCACGACCGTAGACGTCCAAAATATCGCTCATGTTGTCTCCCTCTCACTTGGAAACGTAGTGGATGCAAGCGACTGGCCGACTGCGCACCGTCGGTGCGCCTCCGTAAGTTAGCCGTCGCACTTTTTGCATTATGCCCTAAGTTAGCCGAAGGATACAATTGTTTTTCGAATTATTTAGCGGGAACGATGAGGCATGTCAGCCCGTCGTTCCCGCAGTCTTACTCCTCCGCCTTGGCGGCATCCCAGAGGTCGTTGAGGCCGTGGGTCGAAAGCTCGGCAAGATCCACGTGAACGTCGGCTGCCATCTGCTCCATCGCGGCCCAGCGGCGGCGGAACTTTGCCGTACTGGCGCGCAGGGCACTCTCGGCGTCAATCCCCTCCTTGCGCGCAACGTTGACCAGGGCAAAGAGCAGGTCGCCAAACTCCATCTCGCGCTCGGGCGAGCCGGGCTCCTCGGCCTCAAACTCGGCACGCTCCTCGGCAACCTCGTCCCACACATCCTGGACCGTCTCCCACTCAAAGCCCACGGCAGCCGCCTTACGCGACACCTTCTGAGCCTGCATCAGCGCCGGCAGATGCGTGGGCACGCCGTCGAGCAGGCCCTCGGGCGTTGCCTCGCCCGCTGCCACGGCCTTGTCCTTGACGGCCCTCTCGGCAAGCTTGACCTCGTCCCAAATCTTGAGCACCTCGTCGGAGTTCTCGGCATCCACATCGCCAAACACGTGCGGATGACGGCGAATGAGTTTGGCGTCGATATCGCGTGCCACGTCGGCCAGCGTAAACTCGCCGGCGTCGGCCGCAATCTGCGCATGCAGCACGACCTGCATGAGCACATCGCCCAGCTCCTCGCGCAGGTGTGCCGCGTCGTCGGCCTCAATGCAGTCGAGCGCCTCGTAGGCCTCCTCGATCATGTTCTTGCCGATGCTCTGATGAGTCTGTTCGCGGTCCCACGGGCAGCCATCGGGCTGACGCAGGCGCCAGATGGTCTGCACCAGATGCTGCAGCTCGGCCGACGCATCTACCAGCGTCGACAGGTCGCGCGAACCCTCGGCATTTTGCTGAGCCATATGCTCGGCCATGGTTACTCCTCCTCCAGGATCACGTGGCGGAACGCACCACCCTCATAGATACCGTAGCCGTGCGTACCGTCCTTGGGAATGCTCACGCTGCCGGGATTGAACAGCCACAGGCCCGGGTGCGCCTCGCTTGCCTCGTTAACCTTGATATGCGTGTGACCGTAGACGAGCGCAGAGCCCTCGGGCAGCGCAGGCGCGTGGTCGACGCTGTTGTGCATGCCGGCGCCAAAGACATGGCCATGCGTCAGGAACAGCTCGCGGCCGGCCTCGTCGAACAGCGTGGCGTAGTCTGCCATGACGGGAAAGTCGAGCACCATCTGGTCGACCTCGGCGTCACAGTTGCCGCGCACCGCGATGATGCGGTCGGCCAGGGCGTTGAGCAGCGGAATCACGCGCTTGGGGGCGTAATCGCGCGGCAGGTCGTTACGTGGGCCGTGGTAGAGCAGGTCGCCCAGCAGCACGATGCGGTCGGGCTGCTCGGACTCGATGGCGTCGCACAGGCACTCGGTCCAATATGCCGAGCCGTGGATGTCGGAGGCGATGAGGTATTTCATGGGAAGTCCTTTCGGGATGGGGCAAATAGGGTTGGCGCGGCGCGTTACTTGACCGTGTTACTCAAATCGTAGTACCGCGCCCTGAGCCGCCTGCATTACGCGTTGGAGCGGCACGTTGTGCTCGCGGGCAAGGCGGGCGCAGTCCTCGTACTCGGGCGCCGCGCGCTCGCTGCCATCGGGCAGGGTGGCCACTTTAACGGACACCTCGCCCCATGGCGTCGCTACGCGCTCAAAGCGGCGCGGCAGGCAGACACGCTCCATGACCTGGCGCCGAATGCCGTTGGTCGTGGTTTCCAAAAAAATAATCGTCTGCAGGCGCTCGATATCCTCATGCGAGCAGATCACCTGCAGCTGCCAGCCGGGACGGCCTTTCTTGCAATAGAGGGGCAGCCAGTGCACCTCGCGCGCACCCGCCTCGCGCAGGCGATCGGCGGCGTAGGCGAGTACCTCGGGCGACGCGTCGTCGATGTCGCATTCCAGCTTGACGATGGTTTCGGGCGCATCGGTCTCGCGGGACAGCGGTGATTTGCTATCGCATTGCATACAGTCCGGGTCCTTTCCGCACGGGCTCGTTTTGTTCATCCAAACGCTAGCACACCGGACGTGGCGCAGACGTGACTTTCGTCCATCGCCGCCCTCGCCCCTATCCAAACGCGTACGTCAGCCTCCAAATATGCCATTTTTTGTCGTTTTTGGAGGCTGACGTACACGTTTTGAGAGCGCAAGCGAGACCGCACCGCGCGCCGCGCAGCCTTTCCAATCGATTTCGACCTCCGACGTGCCCGGCGTTTTGAGAGTTGCGCCATTACAATGGAGCGGATTCGCCAAATGCAAAGGAGTCGCCATGCCCGCATGCCCGCTGGTCGATTGCCATACTCATACCTCGTTTTCGGACGGCCATGCCTCGTTTGAGGACAACGTCCGCACCGCCACCGCTGCCGGATGCCGTGTCATGGTCTCGACCGACCACCTCACCTTGCCTTCCAGTATGGATGCTAACTGCGAGGTGCAGGTCGTCGAGGGCGACTTGCCGGCGCACCGCCTGGCTTTTGAGGACGCCCGCAAGCTTGCCGTGCAGATCGCACCCGAGCTCGAGCTTATCTATGGCTTTGAATGCGATTGGTACCAAGGTTGCGAGCCTTTGGTTGAGAGCTGGTCCCAGGGCGCCATCGTACGCCTGGGTAGCGTGCATTGGATTGGCAACCCAGGCGATATTGCGGCAGGCGCCGCAAGCACGGCGGGGACAGAGGACGTCGCTCGCCCCGACACGCCCGATTCGCTCTGCGGCTGGATTGACGACGATACCAACCTGCATGTTTGGGAAAACTTAGGCGTGCGCGGCGTATGGGAGCGCTATGTCGACGACTGGTGCCGCGCCTGCGAGAGCTCGCTCAACTTTGACGTGATGGCCCATCCCGACCTAGTCATGCGTTTTTCGAAAGAGGGCTTTGCGCCCGACTTTAACCCCATGCCCTTTTGGGAGCAGATGGCCGAGTGCGCCCACGACACGGGCCGCCGCGTTGAGGTCTCGACCGCCGCACCGCGCAAGGGCTTGGACGACTACTATCCCGCGACCGGATTGCTGCGTTGCTTTGCCCACGCCGAGGTGCCGATTACTTTTGGCTCGGACGCACACCGTGCCCGCGACATCTGCTGGAACATCCGTGAGGCTCAGGCCCACGCCTACGACTGCGGCTACCGAACCTTCGATATCCCCCACGCCACCGGCGAATGGGAACCCACGCCCCTCGCCTAAGACTAGTCGTTGGGGACGTTCTTAAACAACTATTGACGGCGGGCGTTGAGTTCGCCGGCCAGCTCATCGAGGGTGATGCCGTAGCGCTCGAGCGTCACGAGCAGGTGGTAGATCAGGTCGCCGGCCTCGTAGCGGATGTGATCGTGGTCGTTATCCTTGCAGGCCATGATCACCTCGCTCGCCTCCTCGGCAAGCTTCTTGAGCAGCTCGTCCTCGACATCGGTCAGCAGGCGAGCGGTATAGCTCTCCTGCGGCGATGCGTCGCGACGGCCGTGAATCACCCCGGCGAGCCCCGTCAGCGTCTCACCGATATTTCCATCCTGAACATTCGCGGTGCGCACACCCATGGTTCAATCCTTTCTGGTTGGCCAAGCGCCTGGTCGAGCGCCCGCCCTACGCGAGTTTTCTAAAGAAGCAGGTACGGTTGCCGGTATGGCAGGCCGGACCCGGCGAGTCGACCTTGACCAGCAGCGTATCGCTATCGCAGTCGGCCCAGAGCTCCTTGACCTCCTGCATATTGCCGCTCGTCGCGCCCTTGTTCCAGAGCTCCTGACGGCTGCGGCTCCAAAACCACGTGGTCCCGGTCTTGAGCGTCAGCCCCACCGATTCCTCGTTCATCCAAGCAACCATAAGCACCTCACCGGTGTCATACTGCTGAACCACACAAGGAATCAGCCCACGGTCGTCGTATTTGAGCTCTGCCGCGGTTGTCACTTGCTCCATTTAGAAGTCCAATCTCACAGGTATTCCCTGGCTGGCCATGTATTCTTTGACTTCGCGAATACTGAAGGTCCCAAAGTGAAAGACACTTGCTGCCAGCACGGCGTCGGCCTCGCCCTCGATCACGCCCTCGGCAAAATGCTCGAGCGTGCCCACGCCGCCGCTTGCGATCACCGGGATCGGCACCGCGCGCGCCACGGCGCGGGTGAGTGCCAGGTCGAAGCCAGCCTTGGTGCCGTCGCGATCCATGCTGGTGAGCAAGATCTCACCGGCGCCGCGACGAGCCGCTTCCTCGGCCCACGCCACCGCATCGATACCCGTGGCGTTACGGCCGCCCGCGGTAAAGACCTCCCACTTGTCGGCTCCCGGCTCACCGGGCAAACCAACACGCTTGGCATCGATCGCCACGACCACGGCCTGGCTGCCAAATGCAGCAGCAGCTTGGCTGACCAGCGACGGATCGCGCACGGCAGCAGAGTTGAGCGACACCTTATCGGCACCGGCAGCCACCATGGTTCGCATGCCCGCCAGGTCACGAAAACCGCCGCCCACGGTATAGGGAATGGCCAGCTCCTCGGCCGCATGCGCCGCCATCTCAATGGTCGTCGCACGGTTGTCGCTCGTCGCAGTGATGTCCAGGAACACGACTTCGTCCGCGCCCTCGCGGTCGTAGACGCGCGCCAGCTCCACCGGATCGCCCGCATCGCGCAGGCTCACAAAGTTGACGCCCTTGACCACGCGGCCGTCCTTAACGTCCAGACAGGGAATCACACGCTTGGTAAGCATGGGTTACTCCTCCCCTCGGGCGGCGGCCAGCGCCTGTACCAGCGTAAAGTTGCCCTCGTAGAGTGCGCGACCGGTGATCGCACCCTCAATAGCATCCTCACCCACCGCGGCAAGCGCGCAGATATCGTCGAGTGTCGAGATGCCACCCGAAGCCACGACGGGAAAACCCGCGACCTCGGCCACATGGCGATACGCCGCCACGTCGATGCCCGTCTGCATGCCATCGCGCGCGATGTCGGTGTACACCAAATGCTTAAAGCCCAACTCGGAAAGCTGCGCCACCGCATCATCGAGCGCCACGCCCGCGCCATCGCGCCAACCGTTCACCTTGACCTGGCCGTCACGGGCGGCGATGTCTGCCACCAGCAGCTCGCCAAAGCCGCGCGCTGCCACCTCGGCAAAACCCGGCTCGGTCACCAGCACGGTCCCCAGCGCAATACGGCGCGCGCCATAGCCGGCCAGCTCGTCGATGCGTGCGAGCGAGCGGACGCCGCCGCCCACGTCCACGGACAGACCGTCGACGCCGCAGATAGCCTTGATCGCCGTCGAGTTGGCAGCGCATGCGTCCTCATCCTCGCCAAAGGCAGCGGACAGATCGACGACGTGCACCCAGCTTGCACCTTGCTCGGCAAACGAGCGGGCGACGGCGACGGGGTCGTCGGAATATACCTTGCAGCGGCTGCGATCGCCGCGCTCCAAGCGCACGACCTTGCCGCCGATCAGATCGATTGCGGGGAACAGGATCATCGGCCGGCCTCCTCGACGATGTTGACGAAGTTCTTAAGGATGCGCTGTCCCAGCGCGGAGGATTTCTCGGGATGGAACTGGCAGCCCCACACGTTGCCGTGGCGCACGATGCACGGGAAGCTCCGCGTGTAGTGCGTGCGCGCCAGAACATCGGCGGCATCGACATCGTCGGCCACCGCATAGCTGTGGGTGAAGTACATGTTGGCGCCCTCGGCAAAACCGGCGAGCAATGGATCGGCCGCGCCGGCGGGCGTCATGTGCACCTGGTCCCAGCCCACGTGCGGCACCTTCAGGCGACTCGATTCCAAGCGCGTGCACGAGCCGCGCATAATGCCCAGGCCATCGACCCAGGGACCGCCGGCCTGCTCGGAGGCATCGTCGTCCGCGCCCTCGTCCGCCGGCACGCCCTCGTCGCCGCGTTCAAAAAACAGCTGAAGGCCCAGGCAGATGCCGAGCAGAGGAGTTCCGGCGGCAACGGCGTCAAGCACGGCCGCCTCCTCGCCGCTCTGGCGCATAAAGGCGATCGCGTCATAGAACGCACCCACGCCCGGGATGACCAGGCCGTCGGCGTTGCGGATCTGTTCCGGATCATCCGATGTGCAGGCAGCGGCACCGGCGCGCGCAAGCCCGCGCACGACGCTCGACAAGTTGCCCTTGTGGTAGTCGACCACCACGATCTTCGGTTCGCCCACGCGACCCTCCTTTTTCCATCATCCAAAACCACCACAAAGGGGACAGGCACCTTTGTGGTGGTTTCTGCCTATATGGCGGTTACAGTGAGCCCTTGGTGCTGGGGATTCCTTGGACGCGGGGATCAAGCTCGCAGGCGTGGCGCATCGTGCGTCCCACGGCCTTAAAGGCTGCCTCGATAATGTGATGCGAGTTGCCGCCCGCCAGCTCGCGCACATGCAGCGTGAGCTTAGCATCGCGCGCAAAGGCATAGAAGAACTCGACGGCCAGCTCGGTATCAAAGCTGCCCACGCGCTCGGTCGGCACGGGCAGATCGCAATAGGCCTGCCCGCGACCCGAGATATCAACGGCGGCCATCACGAGCGTCTCGTCCATGGCAATCGCCGCATCGGCAAAGCGCGTAATGCCCGCCTTGTCACCCAGTGCCTGGCAAAACGCCTCGCCCAGCACAATGCCCGTGTCCTCGACGGTGTGGTGCGCGTCGACCTCCACATCGCCCATCGCATGTACCGTCAAATCGAACAGGCCATGGCGGCCAAGGGCGTTGAGCATGTGGTCGAAAAGCGGCACGCCGGTCGAGATATCGCACACGCCGGATCCGTCCAAATCGAGCCTAACGACAATGTCGGTCTCGCCCGTCTTGCGGGTCACCTCGACATAACGGCCCATCTACATCTCCTCCTTCACCAGCGCGGCAAACGCTGCCAGCACCTCGTCGTTTTCCTGCGGGGTACCCACGGTAATGCGCAGACAGTCCGCAAGCCCCGGCGCGTAGCTAAAGTCACGCACCAAAATCGAATACTCATCGCGCAGACGCTCGCGCACGCGCGTGGCGTGCGGCGTGCGCACGAGCACAAAGTTCGCCGCGCTCGGCCACGCCTCCACGGGCAGGCCCTCGGCAGCCATTGCGCGCAGGGCGCACAGCTCGCGCACGCGCTCAGATGCAACCCGTGCCACCACGGGCGCATACGCATCGCGGGCACGCACGCAGGCAAGCGCCGCGGCCTGGCTCAGCACGTTGACTGAATAGATCTGGCGAATCGCCGCGAACACGTCAATAACCTCGGGTGACGCAATCACATAGCCCAGACGCGTGCCGGCGGCGCCGAACGCCTTGGACAGCGTATGCAGAATCACCAGGTTGGAATGCTCGGCGATAAGCCCTTGCGCCGTGGTGGCCGCGCCAAACGAATCGTCAGCAAACTCCACGTAGGCCTCGTCGACCATCACCATGCCGGGACACGCATCGCACAGAGCCGCGATAAAGTCGAGCGGCGCCACGTCGCCCGTGGGATTGTTGGGCGAGGTCACAATCGCCAGGTTGCACTCGGGCGCTGCCGCAAGCACGGCAGCCTGATCGAGCTCAAAGGTCGCCGGATCGCGCCACACGTCGCGCACCTCGGTCTGGCAGAGCGACGCAAAGAACGCATACTCGCTAAAGCATGGCGGGCAGTTGAGCAGGGTCCGCCCCGCGCCGCCAAACGCCAGCAGGTAGTTATAGAGCAGCTCGTCGCCGCCGTTGCCCACGCAGATGTTCTCGCGTGCCACGCCATGCCAAGCGGCAAGCTCGTCGCGCAGGTCGTTGGACATGGGGTCGGGATAGCGGTTGAGCGGCGTGGCGGCGAGTGCCGCGTCGACCGCCTCGCGCACGCCAGCCGGCACGGGATAGGTGTTCTCGTTGGCCGAAAGGTTGATGCGCGTGGGCGTAAAGTTGGGATCATAGGGCTCAATGCCGGCCAAGTAGGGCTGGACGAGTTCCTTCATGCGAGGCGTCAGCTCGGCCATATTAGGCCTCCCCGCCGGTCGCGTTAGCGCCATCCGCGCCCGCAGCCGCCAAGTCCACACCCTCGGCGACCGTCGCCGCGGCGTCGCCCGGCCAGGCAACCTTGGTCAGGTCGGCCGCCGCCAGCGACTCGGCGCTCACGGAATCCTCGCCCTGTTCCAGCACGCGACGACGCAGGGCGGCAGAAAGCGCGTGCGCCCACAGGCCCTCGGCCTCGGCCAAACGCTGCGTAGCGGGAGCGTCGGAGAGCAGGCCCTCGGGCGTATAGCAGATAACGCTTGAGCGCTTAACGAACTCCTCCACCGAAAGCGGGTTGGAGAACATGGCCGTGCCGCCGGTCGGCAGCGTGTGATTGGGGCCGGCAACGTAATCGCCGAGCGGCTCGGAGCTCCAAGCGCCCACAAAGATGGCGCCGGCGTTGCGAATGCCGCCAAGCAGGCCCATTGCATCCTTGCAGTGCAGCTCCAGGTGCTCGGGCGCCACGGTGTTCACGGCCTCGACGGCGGCAGCCATATCGGCGGCCACCACGATGGTGCCCTCGTTGTCGAGCGAGGCGCGCGTGATCTCGGCACGCGGCGACTGCGCCACTAGAATGTCGACACCCGCCTCGACCTCGCGCGCAAACTGCTCGTCGCAGGTCACCAGATAGCAGGCGGCCAGCGGATCGTGCTCGGCCTGGGCCATCAGGTCGGCCGCGACCACCATGGGTTTGGCCGTGGCATCGGCCAGCACGCAAACCTCGGAGGGGCCGGCGACCATGTCGATGCCCACGTCGCCCGAGACAATCTGCTTGGCCGCGGCGACAAAGGCGTTGCCCGGGCCGGTGATTTTGTCGACGCGCGGAATGGTCTCGGTACCGTACGCCAGCGCGGCCACGGCCTGGGCGCCGCCCACCATATAGATCTCGTCCACGCCGCCGAGCTTGGCCGCGGCGAGCGTATAGGGGCTGATCAGGCCGTCCTTTTGTGGCGGCGTCACCATGACCACGCGCTTGACGCCGGCCACCTTGGCAGGGATAGCGTTCATGAGCACGGTGGAGGGATACTGCGCGCGACCGCCCGGCACGTAGATGCCGGCCGCGGCAAGCGGGGTCACCTTAACGCCGAGCATCGTGCCGTCCGGGCGCGTGGTAAACCAGCTCTGCTCGACCTCGCGCTGGTGAAACTCACGAATCTGGCGCGCAGCCTTCTCGAGCGCGGCGACAAAGGCCGGGTCGAGGCCTTCGAGCGCAGCATCGATCTGCTCTTGCGGCAGACGAAAGCTCTGCAGCTCGACACCGTCAAAACGCTGGCAGTAATCGCGCACCGCAGCATCGCCGTTGGCACGCACGTTGGCCACGATATCGCGGGCGGCGTCGACGATGTTTTGCGGCAGCACACCCTTGCGGTTGAGCTGGTTGGTAACGAGGCGCTCACCGGGAGCAAGCTTGATGGTCTTCATATCGGTATCCTCTATCGGTCGAGGTTGCGTTTGGAAAACGAGATGCCGGGCAGCGGCACCAATCGGCCCGCAGTCCGGATATGGGGGCGCCCGTGCGCGCTCGCGCTATTGTGCCGAGCCCGCGACGGGCTCAAAATGCTTGTCCTTCACGGCAGCCGCCAGGCGATCGGCCAGGTTGCGAACGCGCGGATCCAGGCGCGCGGCACCCGGGTTGACGAAGAAGCGGGCCGTGCAGTCCATAATGCGGCCGGTGATGACCAGGTCGTTGTCGCGCAGCGTGGCGCCCGTGGCGGTGATATCCACGATGCGATCGGTCATACCGACGATGGGTCCCAGCTCGATGTTGCCGTGCAGCGAAACAATGTCGGCGTTCACGCCGCGCTCGGCATACCAGGCGCTCGCGATGCGCGGGTACTTGGTTGCCACGCGAAGCGAACCGCGGCGGGCATAGTTGCGCTCGGCCTGACCGGCGCGCCAAGCGGGCTCAGCCTCAATAAAGGTGCACAGGCCGTAACCCAAATCGACCAGCTGCAGCAAGTTGAGGTCGGCCTCGATAAGCGAATCCCACCCGCAGATGCCGCAGTCGGCACCGCCGCAGCCCACAAAGGCGGGCGCGTCGCTGGGTCGCACGATGACAAACTCGATATCGCCGACCGCGCCCTCGCCGGCACGCGTATCGCGACCGCGCACGATCAGGTGACGGCCGGGGTCGCGCAACTCGGAGACGTCCAGGCCCGCAGCCTCGAGCACGTCGAGCGTGTCGGCCTTAAGCGAGCCCTTGGGAACGGCGATGCGCAGCGGACCCTCGGCACCACGGCCCGCGGCGTGGTCGCCGTCGGAAGCGGCGTCCTCAGCCGAAGTGTGCGCGGCCTCCAGACGCTCGAGCGAAAAGGCAAATCCCGCCGCCGGTACCTCGATGCCATCGCCAAACGCGCCGGTAAAGATGGAGTCGTAGCGACCGCCCGAACCCACCGGATCGGGCAGGCCACCGGCATAGGCCTTAAAGACCAGGCCCGTGTAGTAATAAAAAGAGTTCATGATGGAGAAGTCGAAGGACAGCACCTGGGCGTCCTCGGGAGCCAGGCCCTCGACCAGGGCACGCAGCTCGCGCGTCAGCGACGCGACGATACCGGCAGCTTCCAGCAGCGCATCCACACGGTCGAGTATCTCGGCACCGCCGTGCAAGCGCGGCAGCTCGCTAATGGCGGCCTTGACGGCCTCGGACTCGGCGCTTGCCGCCACGCGGGCATCGAGGCCCACAAAGTCATTGGCGTGCACGCAGCGCAGGGCCTCGGCAGCCAGCTCGCGATCCTCGCACGCCGCGAGCAGCTCCTTAAAAGGACGCACGCTACCTGCGATAATGCGCGCATCGGGCAACGCCAGCTTGCGCACGGCCTCGGCTACCAGCGAGACAATCTCGACATCGCCCGCGGTATCTCCCGCACCGATAAGCTCAAAGCCCAGCTGTGTAAACTGGCGCGAGCCGCCGGCATTGCGCTGGCACTCACGAACCACCGGCGCCTCGTAGCGAAGACGCAGTGGCAGATCGGCCGCGCGCATGCGGGTCGAAACCAAGCGCACGATCGGCAGCGTGTTGTCGGGACGGACCACCAGCAAACGCCCATCATCGTCAAAGAGCTTAAACGGCGTGTCCGCAATGCGGCCGCCTTCCTCGAGCGAACCCTTGTCCTCGAGCAGCGGCGTCTCGACCGGAAGGTAATGATGCTCCCTGAAGCAGCCCTTCACCGTCAGCGCAATCTCCTCGCGCGCCTGAGCCTCCTCGGGCAATATGTCCCGGAATCCCCACGGTGTGGCCGTCATCTGGTGAGCCTCCTCATGCTGTGCTTCGCATAGAACAGAAGACCGGCATAGCTCCGCCGGTCTTCTGGGTACTTTAGCATACTAGAGTGCTTGCGGGGAAAATACGTCGCAGCCGCTCACACCGTATTCATTTGGAAACATAGGGTAGGTTGCCGCAGCCCGACCCCACCTAGGCGCCAATCGCACGACGATACTCTGCCATTACCTGCGCATCGGCAGCTGCGGGGTCGGCAAAATAGCGCCCGTCATAGGTCTCGGCCGAAACAACTCCGCGATAGCCGCGCGCCACCAGTCTATCCAGGTCGGCGCGCATATCGCGGTCGCCGTCACCCCAGGCAAGATGCGTCGTGCCATCTGCCGCAACATCGACAAAATGCACGTGGGCGACATCATCGCCAAGCAGATCGAAATAATCGTCGATGGTATCCCCCGCCACCGCCATGGCGCCCATATCCAGACATGCCTTAAGTGCCGGATGATCAACTGCCTCGATCATGCGCTTCGTGTCGGCCGCCGAGTTCACGATCATCGACTCAACTGGCTGCAGGGCCTCGAGCACCAGTCGCACGCCGCGCTCTCCCGCATGCTCGGCAATCGCACGCAGCATCGAGGCGCTGCGACCCCACGCGTCCTCGATCGGCTCGTTCAAAAATGCCCAGCCGCTCGAGACCATGACCTGCTCGGCTCCAAGTTCCGCCGCGATATCTACAACGTTCTTAAAGTACGCGAGCGTGCGGGCACGCGCCTCATTCCCGCGCGCCGCGATATTCCACGGCTTGGGGTTGTTCTGTTCGGGACAAAGCCCCACAATCCGAACCCCATACCGCTGTGACAGCTCAAGCACCTGCTCGAGCGAATCGTAACCATGGCAGTCCACATACAGGTGCATCGCCCCCGTCCAAAGTTCGCAGCACGTGTAGCCCGAGGCCGCCGCCGAAGAAAAGAACTCTTCAAGACTAAAGTAGCGATGGCTGATATTCATAACGGCAAGCTGCGGATACTCCATCTTGTCCACCTTTCGGCAAAAGGGCGCCGCAGCACAGTGTGCGCGACGCCCCCTCTTACATTGTTTTCATTATGACGGATACCCTACTGGACACCAAGCACTCCAAAGAACGCGCCAGCGATACTCACGAGCAGGATCACAAGCATGATGAGCAGCGGATTCATCTTCTTCTTGAGCATGAGATAGACAATTCCAAACAGCCCCATCGTGACAAAGCCCGGGAAGATTCCGTTGAGCAGCTCGGCGAGCGTCTGAGCACCATCGCCCGCACCGACCATGAGCGGAATGTCCACGGTGACCATCTCCATGGTCATAGCACCGATCACCATGGCGCCCATGATAGAGGCCATCTTGACGATCGTGTCCATAATACCCGATTCCTGGACCTTGCTGATCATGTCCGAGCCAAAGCGATATCCCACAAACGTCAGCAGGTAACGGATGATGTAGTGAGGAACGTTGAACACGAGCAGGAACAAAATCGGGCCAAGAATAGAGCCCTGCAGCGCCAGCGACGTGCCGACACCCGTTGCCAAAATTCGCAGCGTGCCCCAGTAGAAAGCATCGCCCACGCCGGACAGCGGCCCCATCAAAGCAAGCTTGACATTAGAGATCGCGCTCGTGTCAAAGCTATCGTCAGTAGCGTTGACCTCCTCCATTGCAGCGGCGATGGACATGGGAAGCGTCGAGATGTACGGCGTGACGTTATAGAGCTCCATATGGCGCTTAAGGGCGGCCTTAAAGTCCGCATCCTGCGGATACAGCTTGCGAAGGATCGGCATAAGGGCCCACATAAAGCCGATATGGCCCATACGCTCGTAGTTCCAGGAATGCTCATAGGGAATCGAGCGCCAGAACAGCTTCTTAAGGTCTGCGCGGGAAATCAGCCCGTCGTAAGAAGACTCAAACTTAAAACTCATCGAACCCACTCCCAATCGCAGGATCCTCGGTTGCCGCTGCGGGCTGCTCCGCTTTTTTCTTATCACCCAAAACCGTCATCGCGACGACGATGATCGCGGCAAAGATCGCCACGCCCGTCGTGCTAATGCCAAAGTAGGCGACGAGGAAGAAGCCAGCGAAGAAGAACGGAGCCACTGTTTTGTTCATAATCATCTGCGCCAGCATCGCAAAGCCGAGTGCGGGCAAGAAGGCGGCGGCGACATCCATGCCGGTCTGAACGAAATCGGGGATGATGTTGAGCAGGCTGGCAACAGCATCGGCACCAAAGAAGAATGCCAGGGGAATAATCAGCAGGCCGCACCAGCTCTGCGCGTAACCGGCGATGAGCATGTTGCGCGTGATGGCCTTGGTGTCTCCGTCCTCGACGTTTTTGTCGATACGGTGCACCAGCAGCAGCATGACCGGTTGGCCCAGGGCCGTGTCGAGCGCCAGGACGATCGTGGCGATAGGAATACCCAGGGTCAGGGCCGCCGAAGCGTCCGCGCCGGCCTGCATGGCAAGAGATACGCCCAGGATAGTGCCGGAAATCGTATCGGGCGGGTTATAGGCGCCGACCGAGATGGCGCCGACCATGGCAAGCTCCATCGTGGCGCCCATGATCGTGCCGGTCACCATGTCGCCCATGACAAGGCCAACCAGAGGTCCGAGCACGATCGGGCGCTGGAGGTAGCTCGTGCCCGTCAGCCACTCGGAATAACCCAAAAGGGCAATAAGGAAAATCAGGATTGTCTTGATAACCATGACGGCCCCTAACCGATGACCTTCGCGGCGTCAGTCTTCGCATCTGCCGGAATCATCTGAATGAACAGCTCGTAGCCTTCGCTGAGCAGCTCTTTGACATATGCCTCGTTTTCGGGCGTAAGGAACACGCTCGTCGAGACCTGGCGGGCATCCTCGCTAAAGGCAACGTTGCCGAG
The DNA here is from genome assembly GCF_003438275.1 of Collinsella sp. OM07-12. Classification (NCBI taxonomy): domain Bacteria; kingdom Bacillati; phylum Actinomycetota; class Coriobacteriia; order Coriobacteriales; family Coriobacteriaceae; genus Collinsella; species Collinsella sp. OM07-12. The sequence continues at coordinate 1,092 of NZ_QSTQ01000018.1, read as the reverse complement.
GTTGATCTTCTTGACCCCCATCGCCTTGGCGACGGCACCGGCCTGCTGGATCGTCTCGCAAACCACGAAGAGCTTGTACTTGTCGGTCACACCGCTCTGGAGCGCCTTGACGGCGTCCTCGGTGTTTTTGACAACGACCTTGCAGCCCTCCGGCTTTGCAAGGGACAGGGCCTGCAGACGAAGCTTGTCATTGAGGACCGTGTCGCTCACCAGCAGGATGCAGTCGGCACCCAGAGCCGAGGTCCAGCTAACGGCAACCTGGCCGTGAAGCAGTCGATAATCTACACGAATCATCTGAATCATGATGTGCTCCCTAGTGGTTAAAACTCATCGAGTTCGGCCTGCCCCAGCAGGTCGTTGACGTACTTGACCTTGGTGTCGTCCGCCTCGACGATCTGGCGGATGGCCTCATCGATCGGGGTGGATTCGGGCACGAACAGCAGCTGAATAAGGAGCGGCAGGTTCATATTGGTCACGAGGTGCGTGTTGGGACGCGTCTGGACGATCTTGGTGAACTCGTTGTTGACACTGCCGCCAAAGAGGTCGGTGCAAACAACGACCTCATCGTCCGCGGCAAAGCCGTCCAGAATCGCTGCGGCCTCTTTGGTCAGGTCCTCGTTTCCGTCGACATACATAGAGAGCGCATGGACGTTTTCGCGCTCGCCGGAAAGCAGTCCAATGCTCTCGACGATTCCAGACGCAAAATGGGCATGGGATGCAACGATAAACTGCCTCATTCGATTCCCCTTTCTTGCGAATTTCGGCATAAAAATGCCCGGACGCATGCGCCCGGGCAGGGTGCTTCTTGATCAGTAGCTTATTTGTCACCGATTAGTAGTCGAACTGGTGATAGTAACGACGGTAGTTGAGGTTGTGCTTGGTGACCGTCTCGTAGTAAGCGGCAAGGCGATCGGTGATCAGCGAGGAGAGAATCCACGGGGAGACGATGACGCGGAACTCGTCGTCAAGGCCGGGGATCGCGAACTCGGCGGTGTCGATGATGTTGATGTCGGTGTCGCCGGTCACGCCGCGGTTGAGGAAGGCGCGGACGCGCTCGTCGAGCTTGCGGTTCTCGTCCTCACCCATGAACAG
>NZ_QSTQ01000017.1:0-55293 GCF_003438275.1 Collinsella sp. OM07-12 | reverse complement strand
CCCTAAGAGCAAACCACCCTTTTTAAGGGTGGTTCTGATTTCACGTCACCTTGCTCGCGTGTACGGGTTTTCGCTGACTTATGCTCAACAAGGGCGGTTGTATTATTTTCGGGTCTTGAGGGGCGTGGCCGTCATGGTCGCGCCCCTTTTTGGTGGGGCACCCATTGGGGACAGACTTAAATGAGTGCCCAATGAGCAGGTACTCATTTAAGTCTGTCCCCAATGGGTGCCAACGAGTGGGTGGAAGATTGCGGGTTCTTTACGGGGGTGCAGTGTGGGCTGCGGAAACGCGATTCTTTCCGTACAATGATGCAATTCGTGTAAACGCAGGGAAGGGGCATTCATGGCAGACATGATCGAGATCAAGCATCTCAACAAGTACTTTGGCGACCTGCATGTGCTCAAAGATATCAACCTCACCGTCAAGCGCGGCGAGAAGCTCGTAATGATCGGGCCTTCCGGTTCGGGCAAGTCGACGCTCATCCGTTGCGTCGACTATCTGGAGGAGCCCACATCGGGCGAGGTCATCATCGACGGTACGCCGCTCACCAAGAAGAATCACCTGGAGATGGCTCGCAAGTACAGCTCCATGGTGTTTCAGCAGTTCAACCTGTATCCCAACATGACGGTGCTCGGCAACCTGACGCTCGCGCCCATCAAGCTGCAAAAGAAGAGCAAGGAGGAGGCGACCGAGATCGCCATCGCCGCGCTCAAGCGCGTCGGCATGGCGCATAAGGCCGGCGAGTATCCGCAAAACCTCTCGGGCGGTCAGCAGCAGCGCATCGCCATCGCCCGTGCCCTGTGCACCAAGCAGCCCATCATCCTGTTTGACGAGCCGACCTCGGCGCTCGACCCCGAGATGGTGCAGGAGGTGCTCGACGTTATGATTGAGCTCGCGCAGGAGGACATCACCATGATCTGCGTGACGCATGAGATGGGCTTTGCGCGCCAGGTGGCCGACCGCGTCATCTTTATGGAGGACGGCCGCATCCTGGAGGAGGGCACGCCCGAGCACTTCTTCGATAACCCCGAGAACCCGCGCTGCCGCGAGTTCCTGTCCAAGATTCTGCATTAGGCGCGGTGATGGACATGACGGATATGACGAGGGCGGCCGTGTCGCGCCGTCACTTTTTGCAGCTGGCGGGCGCTGGCATGCTCGCGCTGACGGGGACCGCGCTCACCGGTTGCGGCAACTCCACCAGCGGCGAGGCCTCCGACAAGGGCTCCAAGCTTGCGGCCATCAAGTCGCGCGGTCATCTGAATGCCGGCGTTAAGAAGGACGTTCCCGGCTACGGCTATTACGACACCGCCAAGGGTCGCTTTGAGGGCATGGAAGTCGATTTGTGCTACCAGATTGCCGCCGCCGTCTTTGATGTGAGCTACAAGGAGGCCCGCGCCCAGGAGCTGGTCGAGTTTACCGACGTAACGCCCAAGACGCGCGGCCCGCTGATCGACAACGGCCAACTCGATGTGGTCGCGGCGACCTACACCATCACCGACGAGCGCAAGAAGAGCTGGGATTTCTCGACGCCGTATCGCACCGACTACGTGGGACTCATGGTCAAGAAGCGTTCGGGCTTTTCCTCGATTGAGGACCTGGACGGCAAGGTCATCGGCGTGAGCCAGGGTGCCACCACACAGGGCCTGATCGAGCAGATGATCAAGGATAACGGCTTTAGCTGCGAGCCCGAATTTAGGGCCTTTAGTGGCTATCCCATCATCAAGAGTTCGCTCGACGCCGGCAATATCGACGTCTTTGCCATGGACCGCTCCACGCTGGCCGGCTATATGAATGAGACCGTCGAGCTGCTGCAGCCCGAGGTCAAGTTTGGCGAGCAGGGCTACGGCGTGGCGACCAAGAAGGACTGCGACCTTTCGGCCGTGGTCGATCAGGTGGTTTGCGATCGCCTGGCCGACGGCTGGCTCGATCAAGAGGTCAAGACCTGGGGTCTTGTGTAGGCGCATCGTCCAAGGAAGGAATCAAATGCTCGAAGGATTGTTTGACGCCGACCGCTGGTCGACGACATTTCAAAACATGGGGCCCTTCTGGGAGGGCTTTGGCGTGACGCTGCAGGTGGTTGTTGCCGGTCTGCTGTTGTCGCTGGCGCTGGGCACGCTGCTGGGCGTGTTCTCGACCACCCGTTCGCGCGTGCTGCGTGCCATCAGCCGCGTGTACGTGGAGTTTTACCAGAACACTCCGCTGCCCGTGCAGGTACTCTTTATGTACATGGCCGGCCCGCAGTTTTTGCAGGCCATAACCGGCGCCGACCAGCCGGTGCGCATCGCGCCGTTTGTGCTGGGCTTTTTGGGCGTGGGCCTGTACCACGCGGCATACATCTCGGAGGTCATCCGTACCGGCATCGAGGCCGTTCCGCGCGGTCAGATGGAGGCGGCCCAGAGCCAGGGCTTCACCCGCGCGCAGGCTTACTGGTACATCGTGCTGCCCCAGACGTTCAAGATCATCCTGCCGCCGCTGTGTAATCAGGCGCTCAACCTGGTCAAGAACACGTCGGTGCTGGCGCTCGTAGCCGGCGGCGACCTTATGTACCGTTCCGACAACTTTGTGAGTCTGTACGGTTACCTGCAGGGATACATCGTCTGCTGCCTTATGTATTTCATCATCTGCTTTCCGCTCGCCATGCTGGTGCAGTGGCTCGAGCGCCGCTCCAAGGAGCGTCCGCGCGGTGTGAGCCTGGCCGAGCTGGGGCTCGACAACGTAGAGGAGGCCTAGCGCATGGAAATCTTCAACGCGACCAACCTGCTCTACATTTGGGGCGGCTTTGTTAAGACGATCGAGATCTCGGCGCTGTCGATCTTTTTCTCGCTCATCTTTGGCACGGTGCTGGCGCTCATCAAGAGCTATGCGCCCCGTCCGTTCCGTATTTTGGTGAGCGCCTACATTGAGCTGTTCCGCTGCACGCCGAACCTGCTATGGATCCTGTTTATCTACTTTACGGTGCAGGGTTTGGATATTGTGATCTCAACCATCGCCTTTACGCTGTTTACCAGCGCTGTTATGGCCGAGATTGTGCGCGGCGGCCTCAACTCGATTCCGCGCGGCCAGTTTGAGGCAGCGCAGAGCCAGGGCTTTGGCTTTTTTGCCACCATGCGCTACATCATTCTGCCGCAGACGTTTAAGACGATCATTCCGGCGCTGTTCAGCCAGTGCACGACCGTCATCAAGGACAGCTCGTATCTTTCGGGCATTAACGTGGCCGAGCTCATGTACACGGCAAACGTCGTGATGGCCCATGCGATCGACCTGTCGCAGGTGCTTATGCTCTACGGCCTGGTGTTTGCGATGTACTTTGTGCTCAACTTTGGTATTTCGCTGCTGGTGAGGGCATATCAGAGGCGAATGGTGGCCGCATAGTCCTGCTTCCCCAAGCACGGCACCTTGCCCCTCAATCGCCGCTTGCGTACATTTAGTACGCGGCGCTCCTCTTTCGGGGCAATCTGCCGCACTTGGGAAACCAGGACCGGCGTAAGTGACAAAATGGGAAACAGAGACTGCCTTTTTCTCATTTGTTAGAAAGGAATCGCGATGAGCGATCTGGAGAATAAGAAGAATCCTGTGGTCATTACCATCGCGCGCGACTTTGGCGCCGAGGGCCACGAGATTGGTCGCATGCTTGCCGACGAGTTGGGGATTCCGCTGTATGACAACGAACTGCTGGTGCGTGCGTCGCTGCGCGCGGGCGAGTCGCTCGATAAGATGGCCGCCTACGACGAGCGTCTGGCTGTGGAGAACATGGCGTTTCTGCCCGACCGTTACGATGCCCGTTCGTACTCGGACAAGTTGTTCCAAAAGATGAGCCAGGTGATTTTGGATCTGGGTGAGACCGAGAGCTGCATTATCGAAGGCCGTCTGTCCGATTACCTGCTGCGTAACAATCCCAATCACATTGCCGTGTTGGTGACCGCACCCTTTGAGGACCGCGTCGAGATCGTGCGCAAGAAGCGTGGCCTTAATAAAAAGAAGGGCGCCAAGCTGGTCAAGCAGCAGCAGAAGGCGCGCGAGGCGTTCTATAAGCGCTATAGCGCCGGAAAGTGGAAGATGACGAGCGGTAAAGACATCGTCGTCAATCGCGCCAAGCTGGGTCGCGAGGGCTGCAAAGACGTCATCGCGGCGGCCTACCGCTACAAAGTGGCCCAGCTCGAAGGCTAGCCGACCAAAACCACCACAAAGGGGACAGGCACCTTTGTGGTGGTTTTTGTTTTAGGCCGAGGGAAAGGCCTTGGTGAGACCGGCGCGCGTCTGCGTGTCGGTCTTTTGATAAATGGAGCTCAGGTGGCGCTGTACCATGCGCATCGAGATACCAAGCTCCTCGGCGACCTGTTTGAGCGGGCGCTCATCTTGGGTCACAGCCACCAGCACGTCAACTTCGCGTGGGGTGAGAGCGTGATCGGTGATGAAGACCTGACGCTGCTCCTCGATACTCGGTGCTGCCAGCGCCTCCTCGGCAAGCTGTTGATGTTCGCGCTCCTGCTCGGTTTGGGGCAGGCGGAATAGGCCCGCGGCAACGAATGCCGCGCAGGCGGCGACGAGAAGCACGACCGCGCCAATCATGATGAGGGCGACGTTGCCAGAGGTCGCAAGCGCAAGCGAGACGCCCGACGTGGTGAACGCGCACACGTTATTGGCTGCACGGCCCATGCCGGCCCAGAAGGCGGGCACGTGCATGTGCGGTGCCAGCTGAGTAAACGTGGCGGTAAAGAACGTGACAAAAAAGCCCGAGCTCAGGTAAAAGACAATGAGGCCCAGGTTGGGATCGGCTCCCGCTTCGACGGCTAAGACCGAAATGGTGGAGAGTACCGTGACGCCGAACATGACGAGCCCCATGTAGCGACGCTCGGCAAGATCAAAGATAAGACCGGCGGCAAGACCGCTGGCTGCCAAAAAGAGGCGCGGCCAGGTCTGCACGGCGATGGTGCCGTGGGCGTTGGAGAACGTGACCACGTTATCGAGAGTAGAGAACAGGCAGGCCAGAATCATGACGAGCGCGATGCTCCAACACGCCTGCTTGGCAAGGGCGTGCGATGGCTCAACAAGGGGATTGATGGCGGGGCTGGAGCTCTCAGCAGCCTTTTGGGGAACGACGCTGAGGGTGGAGATGGCGATCGTCGCTGTGCCAAGGACGATGAGCTCTGCGATGCCGCCGCAATTGAGCAGGTTGATGGCGAACTGCATCAGGATGCCCGCGGCATAGGCTGCTCCCGCACCGGTGGCGAGCTTGGGATCGTCTTGGAATGTCGTTGCGAAGGCATGGTGTGCCGCGCCACCCAGTAGGCCGAGTCCGAGGAATGCGAGGCATCCCAGAATCTCGAGCGCAAGCGGGCTCGTGGGGGACTGAATCTGAGTCAACCCCAAGATGGCGATGGGGACGGCGGCGCTGACAACTGCCCGAGGCCGGCCTTTGCGCTGTGCGAGCCCGAGCAGCGGCGCATATCCGATAAAGCCGAGCACGCTCGCACCTAGAATAAAGCCCTGTGCGAGCACAACACGCTCGGCACCGGCGAGCAGCCCGACATTAATGTCGAAGCGAAACTCGGCGGCAAGGAAGGCGAAGGTGAAGAGCGCGAGTGCCAGAAGCGCGTTGATTTTAGGCCTGCTCAGGTTCAAGGACGGTCCTTTGGGTGGACGAATAATCGTGTCCTCGATTGTAGCGTTCCCGGGACGAGTGTGGCGATGGCGAAATCATATTGACTTAAACCGCAGGTAGAGGCCTAGGTTCACATCTACGAACCTAGGCATACGGAGTCATTTGACACATCTTGGTGGTACAGAATCACCGCAAAGGGGACAGGCACCTTTGTGGTGGTATGCCCCTACGACCAAGGAGGCCGTTATGTACGGAAGCGACTTTGATAAGCAAGCTCAGCGTGAGCGCACCTGCTCGCTGGTTCATGGTACCTGGCGTTGTGTGGGTGCCAAAATAGCTTGCGCCGGCGCGTGCGCGCTTATGGTTGGCCAGCTGCTGCTGCCGAGCGTGGCGCTGGCGACGGAATGCGCCGATCCCGCCGCTGGGACGGATGAGGTTGCCGCGGCTCCGGTGACGCCGACGGTTGCGGGGGATACGGCGGCTTCGGCGCCGGTACCGGTGGCCCCGGCTGCGCCGATGGCTGACTCGGCTCCGGTGGCGCAATCCACGGCAGAACCTCAGCAGGCTCAGCAGGACGCACCGGCGGCAACGGTGAACGATGCGACATCCGCCGAACAAAACACTCCCAGCGACAACGCCGCCACGCCGGCAAACGATGCCATCATGCCCTGTGGCGTGACCGACGCCATCGAGAACCCGGGTGGCGTCAACTTCAACACGACCGTGGTCGATCATTATACGGACTGTGTGCTTCCGGGCAACATCGCGCTCGAAAAGGGCCAGTCGTATACCTATGATTTTCCCGATGTTGAGGGCGGCATGCCGGATGAGCCGCTCTGCGAACTTGTCGAAACCAAGTACTACCGGGTCAATGCTGTTTCGGGCACCCTGGCTGAAGTTCAGGACACATCTATGTCCGATGTGACGGCTCACTTTGAGCCTGTTGGCGATCACACGAGGCTGACGCTGACCTTTACGGGTGGCGCGGCGGGCGGCTCGTATCGACTCACGCGCAATGAGGTTCTTTATATTGGCGCGGCACTGACGTATACCGGAACTGACTATGAGGGCGGTGCCATCATTGTTGGGGATCCCGATGATATCTTCAACGCCTATCAGCCGGGCAGCTCGATTACCCTCAACGAAACCAGGGACGACTATTACCTCCGCTATGCCATCAATAGCGAAATTACGCTTGTTGCATCGGAAAACGAAGCCCTTCATAACTTGGACGTCAACGATGTGAAAACCGACTACGCGCCCGGCGAGGCGCCGCGCGCGACCGCGACGATCCCCACTGCCGATGCCGACAAGTACGAGATCGCCTACGAGTGCTGGGAGGAAATGGATGGCAGCGACCCTGCGGAGCTCACGCCCGTTGCCTTCTGGTATTCCGACCCTGCCAAGTATCCGACGGGCGCGAGGAGGATCGAACACTTCGAAGAGGGCAAGTTCTACATGTACTCCGTTGAGCTGAGGCTCAAGGGCGACAATACCGTGGCCGATGACTGCATGATGCACGTCAACGGTCATTGGGCGCACCACATCAAGACCGTCAACGGCGTCTTCGCGCCCGATGCTGACAATATGCTGTGCGAGCAGCCGATTGACGAATGGCGTGCCATCGACGTTATCGAGATCAACGGCGCCACGACCACCTTTAAGGCGGGCGATAAGCCGGTCTTTACGGCGAATGTTCCGACGGGCTCCAATTCCCTTCCTCAGTGTGAGTACTGGACGGGTAGCGACGGCAGTGAGGTGAATTCCGTTGAGTTTTGGGACCAGCACATCACCAATCACATCGACGCCTTTAAACCCGGCGTGACCTATCGCTACGGCATCTACCTCAAGCCCGCGCGCGGCTTCTACTTCACGCCCGACACCAAGCTGGTGATCAACGGCCAGGAGTGCGGCTACCAGATGGGCGAAGCGAGTGTAGTTGATCCCGAGAGCGGCTGGATCTACACCCTGTGGCTCAACACCGATTTGACCTTTACGCCTGAAGCCACGCCGGCTCCCGATCCGCAGCCTACGCCGGATCCCAAGCCGACACCGCAGCCTGAGGTTAAGCCTGAGGCTAAGCCCGAAGTGAAGCCCGAGACCAAACCAGCGGCTAAGCCGGTCACGACAACCACCACGACCAAGACGGTTGAGAAAACCACGCCGGCCAAGAAGCCCGATGCTGTCCTGGTCGCCACGGGAGACACCACCGCGATAACGGTCGCCGCCCTAGGCATCGCTGGCGCAACTGTTGCCGCTGCCGGTGTTGCTGCGACCAAGCGTCGCAAGCGTTAGGTTGCGCTCCGCCACGACGGATGAATAACCCCAACCACCACAAAGGTGCCTGTCCCCTTTGTGGTGGTTTGCGCAGGTAGAACGGTAGGTTCGTATATATGAACCTACCGTTCGCTTTGTTTTTGGACGACGATTACGCTGGATGACTTTTGGTTTTCAGGAAAGGAACGACCATGAGGTGGACCACTGTTCGAGCGCTTTGTTGCCGCCTGACCGTTGTCGCTGTGACCCTCACCATGGTGACGGGTTCGTTGCCCGCGGGCGCGTTTGCCGAGGCCCTCAACACCGACGGCACTTTTGTACAGACGGATAACGGCCAAGCAGGCGACGCTGCTTCCGCCGGCCCCATGCCCGATGTCGGCGCTGCCGACCCCACAGCGCTCGATGCCGGTGACACGCCTGCGCCCCCGGCCTCCGAGATTGCATCGGCGGCGGGCCTGACGGGCGCCGGGCAGACCGAGAGCACACCTGCGGGTACGCTCGCCACCGATCTCGTCGAGGGCAAGGAACTCGCCGAGCAGCAGAAGCAAGAGGAGACCGCCGAAGCCGAAGCAACCTGGAATGAGGGTCTTGGGCTCTGGATGACCTCGAAGGGCGCCACGGGCGTAAAGGGTGAAGACGATGATGGCTACGTGGCCGGCGAGCAGACTCCCGCGCAGTACTACTTCTCGATCGATAGCCTCACCAACGAAATTTCTATCGAGTATGGCGACGCGGGCATTACCACGTTGGAGGTGCCCTCGACCATCGACGGCAAGCATGTCGTAAGCCTTACGGGTATGGGAAACGCTGCGCTCACATCAATTACGTTTGCTCCCGATTCGCATATCCGCTCTGTGGGCGGTTTGGGCGGCAGCAGCATCAAGGAAATCACGCTGCCCGATTCGGTTGAGGAGTTGGGCTGGAATGCGTTTACCGGAAGCAAGACACTTCAGACGGTGACCTGGCCCAACAACGCGGCTTTTACCACGATTCCCGAGCAGGCCTTTGAGGGCTGCGAACAACTTGACGACAAGGTGGTGGCAACGCTGCCGCCTTCGGTTAAGACTATCGACTATCGTGCCTTCGCCAATTGCGGCGTGCCGCAGTTCTACGTATCGGGCGAGACGGAGCTCACTTTTACGCAGATCAACGTGCCGGGCACGGTGGAGCGGATTGAGCGCTATGCCTTTGACGGGTGCTCGCATGTGTCGTCGGTGACGATCGGCGACGGCGTCAAATATATCGGAGCGCATGCGTTTACTTACCTCGATCCCGCACTGGCCGGTAAGGAAATCGTTGTGCCCAAGAGCGTGCGGTCGATTGGTTTGGAGCCGTTTGACAATACGCGTATTACCAGCAGCGCCGGCAGCTCAACCACTAATCACAACGCGGTGGCGCTGCGCATCATGAATCCCGATGTCAAGCTCGAAGAGGCAGGCCTGTACACAAATAACGTGACGATCGACGGCGTCGATTACTCGATGCCTTTTAGCGAGGGCCAGACCATCTATGCCTATGCGACGGACTCGGCGGGCAACCCCTCGATGATTAAGAAAATTGCCGATGCCGTTGCCGATCGCATGGACTCGGCCGATCCTTCGCGTCCTGCCTACACTTTTGAGTGGATGGGCGAGGCTGCCCAGGTAACGGGAAAGCTTCCCCAGGGTGCGACGGCCATACTCATGCAGGCGGGACAGTCCACACCGTTAGCGGTTGGCGATGACGGTGCTTTTACGGTGGATGCCCTTTCCAAGATGGCGGCCACACTGCGCATATCGCTCGATGGTTGCTACGATATGGTGCTCGCTCGCCCGGGCGATCAAATGGCGGGCACGTGGGACGTCGGGGAGATCAATGCCGAGGACTTTACCAAGATTCCGGCCTCGCGCGCGATTGAGCTCAACGTGGGCTATCTTGAACCGATTGTGGGCCAGGATAAGACCGAACGCATTGAGCTCGATAGTCTCGATAACATCGATCTGACGGTGAAGAGCGGCGGCAAGACCCTCAAGCCGGCCAAGGGTGACAAGGAAAACGACTATCGCATCCAGGGCACGGTGCTCGTGGTGTCGCAGGCTATTGCCGACGCGGACCAGGATCTGGAGATAACGCTCGAGCCCAAAGACAGACTCAAGCTGGGTGGGGCGACGGCGACGGTGAAGCCTTCGGCTGGTAAGGTCGCTATCGACTTGAAGCCCTGGGGTACGGCGACGGTTACCACCAAGGGCGAGTATATGGGAGCCAACCGCGTGCTCGTGTTCCGCGCATCCGATGGCAAGCTGGTCGCCGACGGCGTCACCTATCTGACGGGCTATGAGGATGACGGCGCCACGCCCATCATGAAGGCCGAAACGCCGCGCCTTAAGGCCGGCTCCTATACGATCGTTGCCTTTAACAAGACGAGCTACGACATTCAGGCGAAGGACTACTCCACGTTTAGCCGCCTAGGGCTGACCGTGGGTGAGCATATCGCGCAAAAGCAGGTGAAGATTGAGGACGGCAAACAGCTCGACGTGACGCTCGACGTTCCCACGTTTGACGTGGAGACGTATCGTGCCGAGCGCGGGCTGACGGCGGGCTCGGTTATCGCTGATTCGTCCGCGGTCGTTGGCGTGGAGACCGAGCTACGCATTCATTACGAGCTCAAGAACAGCCAGGCTGCCAAGATTGAGATTCCGCTGGCAAAGGATGCCGTCGAGGATGTGTCCGCAGGCTCTCGCGAAGCCGGCGCCAGCTCCGATGCCGGGTGGGTTGGCACAACTTGGGAGGGCGACAACCTCGTTCTCGATATGAAGAAGGGCATGGGCGCCGATGTGTTTGTGCGCTTTAAGCCTAAGGCCGCGGGCATCTATGCCATCTCGCCGCTTATTACGCTGGGCGAGGTGACATTGCCGCTGGGAAGCACCACGCTCGAGGTTAGCGGATCGCGCATCGAGGTCGACAGCACCGACGTTCACAGCCTGCTGGGCAATGTGGCCTACGTTTATGCGGCGCCGCGCAAGAGCGTGCAGCTCACCGTGGGCACGGGCGCCTCGGCTGCAAAGTACACCGGCAAGACCAATAAACTCGGCCGTGCCAAGATTGAATACGACCTGCCGCAGGATACGCTTGCCGCCGAGCGCGTGACGCTCGAGGCGCGCGTGGGCTCGACCGACGTCGCCGCCGCTGCCGCAGAGGTGGCGGCTCGCAATTATGTGCGCTATGTTCCGGGCGCTTCGGTCTGGAACTTTGATGTGACGTATCGTGGCGGTACGCAAAGCCTGGTCAAGGACGGCAAGGACACCGGCAAGAGCCTGTGGACCTTCCATCATCTGCCGCAAAAGAAGAACGCCTACTGGACGTTCGATATCACGCTCGAGGTGGGAAACGAAGAGGCCGCCGACACGCTCGACCTGTACGTGGACTGCGTGGATGGCAAGACGGTGACGATTCCTCTGACTCAAAAGTCGCGCGAGGGCACCCGTGTACGCTATGTGGCGGAGTATGTGGACGAGGGCTACCTTAAACTGCTCGACGAGTTTAACAAGGCGAATGACTCGACCTATGTGAACTGCGGAAACTTTGAGCAGATCTTTATGCCGCAGACCTACCGCATCTCCAATGCTCAGCTTATGACCATGCTGAGTTTTGATGCCAACGCTTCGGCCAAAAAGCATTCCGCCGCGGCCGAGGAGCGCCAGCAGGAGTTCTCGAATGCCGTGCAGCAGTGGCACGAGTATATGATGGATAACTCGTTTAATGATGTCGACGAGGCCTTTAACGACGCGATTGACCAGATGGTCGCCGATGCGTTTGCCGAGGAAGACAAGGACGGTAAAGAGGACGAAGCCCAAGGTGGAACTGCTCGCAAGGCCCGCCGTGCCCCTGCCACCAGCGACGGCGAGGGTGATGATGCTGGCAACGACGAGGCCGCGCAGTTTGCGGCCGAGCTCAAGGCTGCGGTTGGCGGCTCGTCGGCGCTGCTGACCAAGCAGGGCGACAGCTATGGCGTCAACGTGGACAAGATGATCTTTGAGGATGCTTACGGCACCAGCGAGGATTGGTATCAGGAACTCGCGGCGGCCCAGGGCGCGAACGCTGCGGATGCGGCCGCCATCAAGGAGCTCGTCGACCATGCGTCGCGAGCGGAGTTTATTGCCCAGCAGGCCGAGGATCTGGTAGGCCAGTCGATGGGTATCGGCCAGCTCAACCAATACGGAAGCTGGAATGACGCAACCGCTGCGGCGCTCAACAAGTGTGCGGGCATTAAGGCCAGCGAGTACAACGGGCAGTCGACGAGCGGGTTTAACGATTTGGGCCAGGCGCTCGGCAGCTCGCTGAGCTACAAGGCGGCTGATGACGATACCGTCAAGGGCTTTAAGGTCGCCGCGCCCGATGGCGAGCAGACGGCCTATATAGAGTCGGAATTTATCGAGAACTCCAATAACAACAAGAACCAGGCGCTTCTGTTTAACTCGATTGCCATGCAGTGCGACATTCTGGACAACCTGTACGACAACTGGAATGTGGTCCATAGCCTCAACAACTCCAAGGTGCGCGGATGGCTCATGGCCTGGAAGCTCAACGGCGACGTGAGCGCCCATATGAAGCTCATCCGCACGATCCGTTCGCTCAAGAGCTATAAGATCGAGTGCGAGATGTTCGGACGGGTCTTTAAGACCGATGCGTGGAAGGCGGCCGGCCAGGCGTTTCCCGCGGCGACCCAGGGCATCGGCATCTTTACCGGCATTTACGGCGTGAACGATGCCAGCAAGAACTGGGAGAACGTGAACGTCCGTATGCAGAAGGTGAAGGGCGAGCGCGAGGGCTATGAGCTTCAGCATACGCGCTTGCTTGCCAAGCCCGAGAAGACCGAGGACGACTGGAAGTGCATTTACGCGCTGCGTGACGCCATGGAGAAGGCGCGTGCGTTTGAGGATCTGCTGTATCGCCAGCTCTGCCACGACAGCACCGATGTGGCAGTGGGCTCCATTATGACAATCGCCGGCGTGCTGACGGCCGGTTCGGCGGGTACCGTGGTGGGCGCTGCCTATGATGCGGCTTCGACGAGTGTGGGCTCGGAGCGCGCGATTAAGTTAACCAATGCCGAGTGCGCCTACGATGTCGCCTGTGAGCGGGTGGAGCGCGCGTGCCAGAATCGTATTACGGTCAACTGGGGTGAGCTGACCGATGCCGAGGTCTATAACGCCAACAAGGACGGCTTGATCTCGGACGAGAAGATGCAGTCGATCTTTGAGGCACGTTACCGCCATGTGGCCGCCAAGGCCGCACCTGATCCTGCGGGCGTGGTGTATGAGGGCCTGCTGTCCAATACGGTCGAGGGTGCAACGGTTGAGCTGTGGAGCGCCGACGATGCCGCCGGCACCAATGCCACGCGTTGGGATGCCGAGGAGTATGAGCAGGACAATCCGCTTGCAACGGGTGCGGACGGTGCGTACAACTGGAATACGCCGACCGGCTGGTATCAGGTGCGCGTGACCAAGGACGGGTATGAGGAGGCGTGCTCCGCCTGGCTGCGCGTGCCGCCGATTCAGACTGAGGTGAACATTGGTTTGGTGTCGACGGCGGCGCCCGAGGTGGCTTCGGCCCATGCCTATACCGATTGCATCGATGTTGAGTTTGCGCAGTATATGGACGCGAGTGACGATGCTCTGGCCGCGCTGAATGCGCAGGGCTTGGGCGATGTGACGTACAGCTGGCTCGATAAGCAGGATGACCCCGATGGCAAGCCGCTGTCGCGCGTGCTGCGTATTCGCTATGCCGATGCGCGTGAGGCAGGCTCGACGGTGGCGTTTGAGCTTGATGGCGCTCGGAACTATGCGGGCACGGCCATGTCGCGCTGGGCAAGCGGGGAGCTTGCCGTGGGCGTTCGTGCCGACAAGCTCAAGCTCAACGTGGAACAAGCTGTGACCATGCTTGAGGGCGGCGACTTTGAGCTAGTGGCACATGTGACCGATAAGGCGGGCAAGCCGTTTGCGGGCGCCAAGGTTAGTGTTGGGCTGGAGTCCTCGGCTATCTGCTCTGTCGATGCCGCCCAGGCCGTGACGGGCGAGGACGGCGCGGCGACGTTTGTGCTGCATGGTGCTCTGCCCGGTTTGACGACGTTGACGGCGGCGGTGGATGGCACGGCGCTGTCCAAGCAGGTTGACGTGCGCGTGTCTGCCGAGGCCGTGCGACCGGCGCGACCGGCGGCGACGATTGGTGCGACGACGTTTGGCTCGTGGTCGCCCAAGGAGAATTACATTACGGTGCCCAAGGGCACGAAGCTGGAGCTTTCGGCGGAGGATGGCGCGACCATTTGGTACACCACCAACGACACCTGCCCCTGCCGTGACGAAGGCCGCGTAAAGTACACCGAGCCTATTGCGCTCGATAGCAACATGTATGTGCGCATTGCGGCACAACGCCCCGGCATGTCGTACAGCGAGTATTCGGAGCGCTTGAACATTACGATTACGGTGACCGATGAGGCGGTGCCTGAGCCCAAGCCGGAGCCCGGGCCGGAGCCCGAGCCCAAACCGGAACCCAAGCCGACGCCTGGCGGTGGCGAGCAGGGTGGCGGTGCGGATGGCTCTGGCGGTACCGGGGCTCCTGCGGGTGGTTCGACTTCGACGACGACCACAGTGACGACGGACAAGTCCAAGGGTAAGGGCGAAAACGGCAAGAAATCCGGCGCCACGGAGCTTGCCAGCACGGGTGACTCCGCCGCGATGACGGTCGCCGCCCTGGGCATCGCCGGCGCAACCGTTGCCGCCGCCGGCGTCGCCGTGACCAAGCGACGCAAGCGCTAGGTTTTGGTGGCGGCGCCCATTCCCGGCTTTTACAAAATCTCAATCTGTAACACCAAGCCAGATATTTGGACTCAAGGTGTTACAGATTGAGACGAAACGACCAGGCGAGTTCAAAACCACCACAAAGGTGCCTGTCCCCTTTGTGGTGGTTTGGACGGCCGGCATAGAAAAAGTCCCCGCCGGGCGTGTGCTCGACGGGGACTTTGCCGTTTCATGGCTAGCGCTGTAGGTGATTACTCGCCCAGCAGGCTCTTGGTGATGGAAGCGGCGGCCTTCTTGCCGGCGCCCATCGCCAGAATGACCGTAGCGGCACCGGTGACGATGTCGCCGCCGGCCCAAATGCGGGGATCGGTGGTCTGGCCGGTCTCCTCGTCAGCGACGATGTAGCCCCACTTGTTGAGCTCCATCTTGCCGCCGATCTTGGCAGCGAAGGGGTTGGCGTTGGTGCCGATAGCCGAGATCGCGACGTCGCAGGGGATCTCCTCGATGGCACCCTCGATGGCAACCGGACGACGGCGGCCGGACTCGTCGGGCTCGCCGAGCTCCATCTTCTGGACCTTGACGGCGCACACGGAGCCGTCCTCGCCAGCGACAAACTCGAGCGGGGAAACGAGCGGCAGAACCTCGACGCCCTCGGCCTTAGCATGGTGCAGCTCGGCGCGACGGCAGGGCATCTCATCCTCGGTACGGCGGTAGGCGATGATGGCGTGCTCGGCGCCCAGGCGCTTGGCGGTACGGACGGCGTCCATAGCCACGTTGCCGCCACCAAAGACGACGACGTTCTTGCCGTGCTTGGTGGGGGTGTCGTACTCGGGGAACTTGTTGGCCTTCATCAGGTTCACGCGGGTGAGGTACTCGTTAGCGAAGAAGACGTTGGGCAGGTTCTCGCCGGGGACGTTGAGGAACTTGGGCAGGCCTGCGCCGGTCGCCACGTAGATGGCGTCGAAGCCCTGCTCGAACAGCTCCTCGGCCGTGGCCATGTTGCCCACGACGGAGTTGTACTCAAACTTAACGCCCATGTCCTCCAGGCCGTCAATTTCGCGCTTGACGACTGCCTTGGGCAGACGGAACTCGGGGATGCCGTAGACCAGCACGCCGCCGCCGGTGAAGAAAGCCTCGAAGACGGTGACGTCAAAGCCGTTGCGGGCGAGCTCGCCGGCGCAGGTGATGCCGGACGGGCCGGAGCCGACGACGGCGACCTTCTTGCCGTTCTTGGGGGCCATCTTGGGCGTGGAGGCGAGCTCGGGGCGGTCACCCAGGAAGCGCTCGAGCTGACCGATGGCCACGGGCTCGGACTTCTTACCACGGATGCACTTGCCCTCGCACTGGTTCTCCTGCGGGCAGACGCGGCCGCAGATGGCGGGAAGCATGGAGTCCTCGCGGATGGTATCGAGGGCGCCGCCGAAGTCCTTCTCGCGGATCTGCTCGATAAAGCGGGGGATGTTGATGTTGACGGGGCAGCCCTCAACGCAGAACGGCTTCTTGCAGTTGAGGCAGCGCTCGGCCTCGGCCAGCGCCATCTCCTCGGTGAAGCCCTTGTCGACGGGGCGGAAGTCGCAGGCGCGCTCGGCAGCCGGCTCCTCGTTATCGGGGGTGCGGGGCGACTTCATATCGGCAACGAAACGACCGTTAACTAGTGGCATGCGCAGCTCTTTTCCTCATAGGCCTTGAGGGACTCGCCCTCTTCGGAACGGTAAGCGGCCTGGCGGGCACGAAGGTCATCCCAGTCGACCAGGGTGGCATCGAAGTCGGGGCCGTCGACGCAAGCGAACTTGGTCACGCCGCCCACCTCGACGCGGCAGCAGCCGCACATACCGGTGCCGTCAACCATGATGGGGTTGAGCGACGCGGTGATGGGGGTGTCGTACTTCTGGGCGGTGAGGGTCGAGAACTTCATCATCGGAACGGGGCCGACGCAGAAGACCTGGCTCACGGCCTTGTCCTGCAGCAGGCGCTCCAGCGGAGCGGTGACAACGCCCTGCTCGCCATAGGAGCCGTCGTCGGTGGTGATGTGGATGTGGTCCTCGTCGAGGAGCTCGCGGAACTGGTCCTCCATGAGCAGGAGGTCCTTGGTGCGGGCGCCCATGATGGCGTGCACCTCGTGACCGGTCTCGACCAGGTGCTTGGCGACCGGGAAGGCAATTGCTAGGCCGACGCCGCCGCCAATGACGGCGCAGGGGCCCTCGGCCATCTCGGTGGGAACGCCCAGCGGGCCCACGACGTCGCGCAGCGACTCGCCGGCCTCGTAGGTGGAAAGCATCTCGGTGGTCTTGCCGATCACCATGAAGATGAACTCGACCCAGCCCTCGTCACCGTTCCAGCCGGCCAGGGTGAACGGGACGCGCTCGCCCGTCTCGTTGGCGCGAACCATGAGGAACTGTCCAGCATGCGCATGCTTGGCGATTGCGGGCGCCTCGATGCGGAACTTGAACACCTTCTCCGAGAACTGCGTCTTCTCCAGGATCTTATACATAGAACCCCTCTCTTGTTAGGGCGACCGAACCGTGCCTCCACGGAAATGGACGGCAGCCCGATTAGAACCGTACGCGCACAGGCGTTGTGCAGACATACGGTGCAAATTATACCCTCATGGGCATGTCGCTTGCGTGTATCTTCGGCAGGTGGGAAAAGTGACCTGCCAAAAAGGGACAGGTTTATTTTGGCAGGTTTTAGTGCTTGCCGTTGGCGGAGGCGGAGCCGTTGACATGGTCGCGGGCATAGATCGCGCCGTGCACGATGGCGAGGCCCGCAGCGTCGGCGGCACGGGCGCAGGTGTCCTGGAAGTCCTCGGCCTCGCGGGCGCGCAGCTGCTTGAGCACATAGTCGGCGACGGCCATCTTGCCGGGAGGGTTGCCGATGCCGGTGCGGATGCGGCTAAAGTCGCGGCTGCCCATCTTGTCGATGATGGAGCGCAGGCCGTTGTGACCGGCATGGCCTCCGCCCACCTTGACGCGCACATCGCCGGCGGGGATGTCGAGCTCGTCGTGGATGACGAGCAGCTCCTCGGCCTTGATCTTGTACTCGCGGCAGAGCTTGGAGATGGGGCCGCCCGAGGTGTTCATGTACGACTGCGGCTTGACCAGCACGATCTGGCGCTTGCCGTCCTCTTCCTCGGCATCGTTGATGTTGATGAGCGCGACCTCGGCGCCGGCCTGGTTTTTCCAATACGTGACACCGGCCTGACGGGCCAGCTCGTCGATCGCCTTAAAGCCGGCGTTGTGGCGGGTCTCGGCATATTCCTCGCCCGGGTTGCCAAGCCCGGCAACCATGCGAATCTTAAGCGGCTGTGCAGCTGCCATGTTCATCCTTTCGTTGATTTGTCGCCTGCTATGGTGAGCGACCCTGTTGCCACTGTCAAATGGAGGGCAATTGAGGTTGTTTGGGGGCGTTTGGACGGCCGTCAAAATCCGAGGTGGACAGTTAGTTCAGATACGTATAAGTTCTGAGGACTCGAAGTGCTTAATTCGATGCCGATACGTTGTTTTGGAGCTTTAGTTAGTCCATATGGCGCCGTTTTGAAGTCTACCCTGCCTTCAAATAGGGCGAATGGTATAGAGATAACTGCAAAACAGCCTAATTCACTGTGTCCATTTATACGTATTTGAACTAACTGTCCAGCCCTGCTCGACGGCGCACGGGTGATTCGCCGTTTAGACCGGCGCAAGGCCGATTCCGGCCCGCAGAGCGTTGAGCCAAGCGGCCTGACGCTTGCGATAGCCCTTGATGCGATACCGGAATCGGACTCCCGCGAGTCGATGCATCGTTTGGGCGAAGGCTTCGAGTGCAACAAGGTCTTTCATTTGGTCGCGATTGATAACCAGGACGTGGATGCCCATTGCTTTGAGTCCATTATTTCGATTGCCATCGTGGATGCGAGCGTTTTGAAGCTCATGCCCAATTCCGTTGTATTCGTTGTCGACTCCGGCTGCCGGGCAATATAGGTCGCAGATGGCGTAAGGGATGCCGGAGGACATGTTGACCGCAAGAGTGTCGAAGTCGATTCGATGGTTGAGTAGCAGGCCTCCCATGGGCAGGCTGCAGCATCCGAATCCGCCAAAGCGCATGGGCGCTCCGAGAACGGCAAACATTTGGGATTCGGCTGGGGATGCAGATCCGGGTCGGGTGAGATTGACTGCCGTGCGAAACGAGGTGTATGAGCTACTTTTGGCGAAGCGCGCGACCGCCTCAAGCTCTTCGATAGTTGTGGCGGGCTCACATTTGTAGTGCGCCTGTTCGTAGCGGGTTTCGTTCTGCTGTTCGGCCGCCGACTGATCGCCCCGGCAATCGAGGTCGTCCATCGCTTCGTAGCCATCGCCCTTGGGCCAGACGTCGTCATAGGCAATGGGGTATGTTGCCCCGGGAGGAAGGGAGTAGGTTCCGAGCAGTTCCATGAGAAGCATCAAGGTTTTGGCGACTGATTCATTTTTGGAACAAAGCATGGCTGTCATGGCAGGAGACGTTGCGTAGATGTCGGCCTCGACGTGCATAATTGCACCTTCAGGAAGAGGAGCGGAGAGAATATGCTGAAGAAGTCGCTTGTCGGGGCGTCTGTTGTCTTCGCTTGAAACGAGAAGATCGAGCAGTTCGGAATCATCTTCATTCCAGGCGTCGAGTATCGAAAGTGCGCCAAAGTCTATCGCGTCATTATTGGGAATGCAGCTAGCCAAGACCTGTGCTTGCTGTTCACTATCAACGGAGTCCCAGGGTAGGGCAGAGTACGCCCGTCGTGCGCGACGAATTGCGCGGAGGGCGGAGAGATGTGAAATCACGGTCGTCATAGCTATAACGTACTAAGTTGGCGGCAGAATGCGACCGCCATACCGTTCTTTTCGCTCAGCGGGGCGCTGCGCGCCATGAACGGCTGGGTGTTATGAAATCGATGGAATCGGTTGAGGGGATTGCAGGAAATTGAGCTCTGCCGCGAAGGTTGACGATAGCTACTGGACAGTTAGTTCAGATACGTATAAGACGGCGGGCGTTCGAGGCGTTTCTAAGGGCCTTCGAGGGCGATTTGAGGGTAAATATGCGGCGATTGTGCTCGAAAACGATGAGCATTGGGCGGCATGGCATCCGCCGGGGAGCTCAGAAGGCTCCGAACGGCCCTTTGGGGCTTTAAAAAAATACGTATCTGAACTAATTGTCCAGGGAAGGTTGGCGAGGGATAGAAAAAGGGCCGGAAGCGAGCTTCCGGCCCTTTAAAAGCATCAAAGATGATGCGATGCGCGTTGGATTACAGTGCGAAGTCGCCGCCGACGAGCGTGGAGACGGGCTCCTCGTGGTAAACGGCGGAAATGGCCTGGGCGAACTCCTCGGCGACCGAGATGGTCTTGATCTTGCCGCCGACCTCGACGGGGATGGCGTCGGTGACGACGCACTCGACGATGGGAGCGTCGTTCAGGCGCTCGATGGCCGGGCCGGAGAAGATGCCGTGGGTGGCGCACACGTAGATGTCGCCGGCGCCCATGGCCTTGAGCTCCTTGACGTTGGCGCACAGGGTGCCAGCGGTGTCGATCATGTCGTCATTGATGATGCAGGTCTTGCCCTTGATGTCACCGATGATGCCCATGACCTCGGCGGCGTTGTGGCGCGGACGGCCCTTGTGGGCGATGGCGAGATCGCAACCGAGCATGTCGGACAGCTTCTTGGCGGCCTTGGCGCGACCCACGTCGGGGGACACGACAACCAGGTTGTCGGTGTCGAAGTGCATGTCGTTGTAGTACTGGCCGAACAGCGGCAGTGCGGACAGGTGGTTAACCGGGATATCGAAGAAGCCCTGGATCTGGCCCTGGTGCAGGTCGAGGGTGATGATGCGGTTGACGCCGGCGCGCTCGAGCAGGTTGGCGACGAGGCGGGCAGTGATGGGCTCGCGCGGGCCGGCCTTGCGGTCCTGGCGGGCATAGCCGTAGTGGGTGATGACGGCGGTGATGGAGCGGGCAGACGCGCGCTTGGCAGCGTCGGTGGCGATGAGCAGCTCCATGAGCATGTCATTGACGTTGCCGCCGGCCACGGACTGAATCAGGAAGACGTCGGCGCCGCGGACGGTCTCGTCGTAGCGGGCGTAAATCTCACCATTGGCGAACTGCTTTAGCGTAAGGCCCGAAAGCTCGACCCCAAGGTACTCAGCGATCTTCTGAGCGAGGGGACGGTTGGAGGAACCGGAATACACGCGGATGGACTTGCGCATATTCTCCGACTTCTCGGGATCATTAATCGGCATTACCCTTCTCCTTTATATCGAATGCCATATAGATGCCTTGTTGCATTGTAACCGCGCGGCGGGGTTTATCGAGTCTTGATAACGTCTTTACCGTCAACGGACACGAACCGACCACTCATCCGGTCGCGCAGGTCAGCATAGAAAAAGGAGCCGTCCCCATGGGAACAGCTCCTTAGATGCTTGATAAAACGTTATACCTCGTCGTCCTCGTGCAGACGGCGGCGATAATCGGCGGCCCAGCCTTCAATATTTACCTGACGGGCGCGGCCCAGGCCGAGTGCATCTGCCGGAACCGGCTCGGTGATGACGGAGCCGGCGGCCACGAGCGCGCCGTCGCCGATCTGGGCGGGCGCGACCATCATGGTGTCGGAGCCGATGAAGGCGTCCTTGCCGATGACGGTCTTGTGCTTGTGGACGCCATCGTAGTTGCAGGTGATGGAGCCCGCGCCCACGTTGACGCCGGAGCCCATGGTGGTGTCGCCGATGTAGGACAGGTGCGGCACCTTGGAGCCCTCGCCGATCGTGGACTTCTTGATCTCCACGTGCGTGCCGGCCTTGGAACCGTCGAGCATGTGGGTGCCCGGGCGCAGGTAGGCGCGCGGGCCGCAGTCGACGCCGTTCTCGATGACGGCCTCGATGGCGATAGTCTCATCGATGACGCAGCCGCTGCCGACGGTGGTGTCGGTGAGGCGGCTGTTGGGGCCGAGCTGGCACTCCTCGCCCACGGTGACGTGGCCGATCAGGTGCGTCTGCGGCCACACGATGGTATCGCGGCCGATGACGGCATCGGGGCCGATCCAAGCCTGCGTGGGGTCGATGAAGGTGACGCCCTCGGCCATCCAGTGCTCGTTGATGCGATCGCGCGCGATGGCGGTGAGCTGCGCGAGCTGGATGCGGCTGTTGACGCCCAGACCGTCGCGGTAATCATCGCAGTGGAAGATGGAGACCGCCTGGCCGTGGCCCTTGAGAATTTCGAGCATGTCGGGCAGGTAATACTCGGACTGCGCGTTGTCGTTGCCGATCTCGTCAATGTGGGCGGCGAGCTGCGCGCCGTCAAAGGCGTAGCAGCCGGCGTTGCACTCCAGCAGCGCGGCGGCCTGCTCGGGCGTGCAGTCCTTCTGCTCGATGATGCGCTCGATCTGGCCGTCGTCGCCCAGCTTGATGCGGCCGTAGCCGAAGGGGTCGGGCGGGGTCATGGTCATGACGGTGCAGGCGAGCTCGCCGGTGGCGACGGTCTGTGCGAACTTGGCGACCGTGTCGGCGGTGATGAGCGGCAGGTCGCCGTTGAGTACGACGACCGGGCCTTGCGTGATGCCGCAGGCCTCGAGTGCGACCTTCACGGCGTGGCCGGTGCCCAGGCGCTCGGTCTGCTCAACGCACTCGACCTTGGTGGCACTGTTGGCGTAGGCGCCGTCGATGAGGGCGCGCATCTCGTCGGCGTGGCTGCCGATGACGACCACGACGCGGCTGCAGCCGGCTTTGATGGTGGCGTCGACGATCCACTGAACCATGGGCTTGCCCAGGATCTTGTGCGAAACCTTGCAGTGGTTCGACTTCATGCGGGTGCCCTCGCCGGCGGCGAGGATAATTGCGGTTGCGTCCATGTGATCTCCTGTTACGTTATAGAGACGTGTGTTTGGAAACGATACACGGCGCAATATGATACCGCAGGCATATGATGAGCGCGTAACGATTGGTTTGCGGCGGTTGAGGCTTGCGTCGCCGGTGTGGCGTTTACGCTGGTTGTGTATGGCGCCGGCGGCGCTGCGGCGTTGGCGTTTGAGCGAGGGGATGGGGGTGCCCGTGGACATCACGCGAGAGGAATCGGGCAGTGAGCCCGTCGCGGCATTCTCGATGTCGCACCCGGCGGTGCCGGCGCTCTATATGGTGCTGACGCTGGGGCTTACCATGTTCTCGATGCAACCGGTGTTGATTGCGCTGTCGCTTGCGGGCGGGCTGGCGTACGGGCTTGCGACGCGCGGTGCTGCGCGCACGTTGGGGGCGCTTCGCTGGCAGCTGCCGGTGATTTTGATTATCGCGCTGGTCAATCCTCTGTTTAGCGCCTCGGGCTCGACGGAGCTGTTCCGTATTGGTATGCGCGCGGTGTATCTGGAGAGCATGGTATACGGCCTGTGCATGGGCGGGCTGTTTGTGGCGAGCGTGCTGTGGTTTGAGGCCGCGGCGTCGATGCTCGAATACGATAAGGTGCTTGCGCTTTTGGGTAACGCCGCGCCGGTGATCGCGCTCATGATCTCGATGTGCATGCGGCTTATCCCGCAGTTTTTGCGCCGCGGCCGCACGGTGCTGGCGGTGCAAGATGCGATTGACGTGCCGGGGCGCGCGCCGGCCGACCCCGTGCGCTCGCGCCTGCGGGCATCGAGCGTGCTGATGGGCTGGGGCATGGAAGATTCGCTGGAGCGCGCGGACGCGATGCGCTCGCGCGGGTGGGGTGCCGCGACGCGTCGCACGACGTACGCGCGGTATCGGCTGGGGCGCGGCGATGTTGCCGCGCTGGTTGGGCTTGCGGCGTTTGGTGCCGCCGCGGTAGCGGTGGCATGGGTTGCGACGACGCAGTATTCGTTTTACCCGCAGCTTTCGGTGCCGGCGCCGTGGCCGGGCTATGTTGTATGCGCGGCTTGGATGGCACTGCCCTGCGTGCTGCGCGCGGTTGACGAAAAGAGGTTTGGCTGATGACTCGGTTGGACGGGAGCATGATGACGGGCATGGTGCGCGGCTCGGATGAGCCGGCGATTGAAGTGCGAGGCCTGCGCTTTGCCTACCCCGGGGCCGAGGCGCCGGTGTTCGAGGGGCTTGACTGGGCTGTTCCCCAAGGCGCGTTTGCGCTGCTCGTTGGTGGTACCGGGTCGGGTAAGTCGACGCTGCTGTCGCTGCTCAAGCCCGAGATCGCTCCGGCGGGCGAGCGCACTGGCGAACTGCTCGTGCTGGGCGAGAACGTTGCCGACATGGACGTGCGCGCGTCCGCGGAGCGCGTGGGCTATGTGTTTCAGGACCCCGAAAACCAGATTGTGTGCGAGACCGTGTTGCACGAGATGGCGTTTGGCCTGGAAAACTTGGGCATGTCGTGCGACGAGATGCGCCGTCGCGTGGCCGAGACCAGCTATTTCTTTGGGTTGGAGGATTGGCTCCACCGCGATACCGACACGCTTTCGGGCGGACGCAAGCAGCTGCTGTCGTTGGCGGCCGTGCTGGCGTTGCGCCCGCGCGTGCTGCTGCTCGATGAGCCCACGTCCCAGCTGGACCCCGTCGCCGAGAAAATTTTTATGCATGCGCTGTTTCGTGTGAATCGCGAGCTGGGCTGCACGGTTGTTGTGGCAACGCACCAGCCGCGGCCGATGCTCGAGTATGCGACGTATGCGTACCGGATTAAGGGCGGTCGCGTACGCGAGGCGGCTGACCTAGCGAGTTTGGGTAGTCGCGAGGGACTTTTGGCTTTGGACTCTTGCCGGCCCGCGCAGGGGGCGGCGACGAGTGCGGCAGCGGCTATCCGCGAGGGCTGGTTTCGCTACGATCGCGCGGGCGGTTGGGTGCTGCGCGGGCTCGACGTGGCGTTTTCGGCCGGCGTGGTGCATGCGGTCGTGGGCGGAAACGGCTGCGGCAAGTCAACGATGCTCTCGGTGCTGGCCAAGACGGCTAAGCTGCAGCGTGGCCGCATGGTGCGTGGGACGGCTTCGGCGGCGCTGCTGCCTCAGAATCCCAAGGCCCTGCTGGTTGCCGAGACGGTTCGCGATGAACTAATGGAATGGGCTTCGACCTGCGGGTACGACGAGGCCGTGGCACAGGAGCGCGCAGCAAGTCTGGGGCTGTCGGGCCTGGATGGGCGCCACCCGTGCGATCTTTCGGGCGGACAGCGTCAACTGCTTGCATTGGCAAAGCTGCTGCTGATTGGCCCCGAGCTGTTGCTGCTTGATGAGCCCACCAAGGGCCTTGATCTGGCAAGTCGCTGCATTATCGCCCGAGCCCTGCGTGAGCATGCGCAGGCCGGCGGCACCGTCATCATGGCCACGCACGACCTGGACTTTGCCGAGCAGGTCGCTGACGAAATCGCCATGATGTTTGACGGCGAGATCGCCTGCGTGGAGCCGCCGACCGACTTCTTTGCCGAAAACGTGTTTTATAGGGCGTGATGGAATGGCGGATTATCGCGTCTCGCGCCTACTTGCAAAAATGGAAATCCCGCTGCTGCTGGCGGTCCCCGCAGTGATGACTGCGGCGTTGCTGGCGGGCGTTGAACAGGCGGCGCTTGCCATGCTTGTCGTGGTGGCGTTGGTGCTCGCGCTGTTCTTTGCGGGCTACGAGGTATCGCGCCCCGGCCTGCGCCAGATTATGCCAACGCTGGTTCTGGCGGCGTTGGCCGCGGCGGGGCGTATCTTGTTTGGCCCCATTCCCGACTTTAAACCCGTGAGCGCCATCGCCATTATCGCGGGGGCGACGCTGGGCCGGCGCAACGGGTTTATGGTCGGCGCGCTGGCGGCGCTGACCAGCAACTTCTTTTTTGGCCAGGGTATGTGGACGCCGTGGCAGATGTATGCCTGGGGACTCGTCGGCTATGTTGGCGGCGCCCTGGCGCATGCGGGTGCGTTCGACCGTGCGGATGGGACCGTGCGCATGCCGGCATTGCTTGCGTACGGTTTTGCATCGGGCCTGCTCTATGGCGTCGTGATCAACGCATACGACATCATCGGTTTTGTGCAGCCGCTCACGTGGGCGGGCGCCGTGGCGCGTCTTGCCACGGCGGTGCCGTTCGACATCACGCACGGACTCGCGACCTGCGTGTTTTTGGCCGCCCTGTACAAGCCCTGGTGTCGCCGCATCAACCGAGTCGTCGTGAAGTACGGGCTGTAGGGCTGGTTGTGTCGGGGCGGGAATCAATACTGTCGAAGTGCCATTTCAAAACTATGCCGGTTTACGGGGCTAGATTGGCACAGGCAGGCCATACCGGCTTTTTTCGAAATAGAGTAAGCCGTTTACCTGCAGTTTTATTATTTCGGAATTGCGTATGGTTGGGGGTTTGCGATTTAGCCCCGTAAACCGGCATAGTTTTGAAATGGCCGGTTGACATGACGGGCATCGTGGCCCTCAGAGAGCCAAATTGATCCGTTTTCTTCCGTCCCCAGACGTCCCAGGGAATCAGCTGAACCCGCCCGCAAGACGAAAACGCCCCGCTTTTCTTCGTCTTTGGGAGATCAGTTGGGTTAGAGCTCAAGGGCGAGGGTAACGGGGCAGTGGTCGCTGCCAAAGATGTCACCGCGGATGCCCGTGTCGCGCACGTTGCCGGCGATTGCGTCGCTCACCAGGAAGTAATCAATGCGCCAGCCAGCGTTGTTTTTGCGAGCATTAAAGCGGTAGCTCCACCAGCTGTAGACGCCCTCGACGTCGGGGTTTGCCGCGCGCCAGGTATCGGTAAAGCCGGCATCGAGCAGCTCGGTGAACTTGCCGCGCTCTTCGTCCGAAAAACCCGCGTTGCCGCGGTTGGACTTGGGGTTCTTAAGGTCGATCTCCTCGTGCGCCACGTTAAAGTCGCCGCAGGTCACCACGGGTTTACCGGCATCGTGCTCAAGTGCGCTTAAAAAGCCGCGGTAGGCATCGTCCCACGCCATGCGCACATCGATGCGGGCGAGCTCGTTTTGGGCGTTGGGCGTATAGACGTCGACAAACCAAAACTTATCGAACTCGAGCGCGCAGACGCGGCCCTCGGTTGCGGCCTGGGCAACGAGCTCTGCCGCCTCGCCCTCGCCGGCGTAGGGCAGCAGCGCATCGGCGCGCAGCACGCGCAGCGGTTCCTGGCGGCTAAAGACCGCGGTGCCCGAATAGCCTTTGCGCTCGGCGTAGCTCCAGGTTTGGTGATAGCCGGGCAGGTCGATATCGACCTGGCCCTCTTGCAGCTTGGTCTCTTGCAGCGCCAAGATGTCAACATCGAGCTCCTGCGCGATCTGGATAAAGCTCGGGTCCTTTTTGAGCACGGCGCGCAGGCCGTTGACGTTCCACGAGGCGAAAGTGTAAGTCTGAGGCATGGTGTCCTTTCGACGGGGTTGGCAGGCTTAAGATTAGCGCAACAAGGGCGGAGCGGGCACCACGCGTGACAACCCAAGGGCCGCGTGCTGGGATATTGCCCGACGCTGCCCGACCAACCAGGACGGAGGACTCGTATGACGCAGGCAATATCGGACCCCAAGCAGGCCTCCGCGGCGCTGGCGGAGCTGTTCGATACCCACGAGCGCGTGGTGTTCTTTGGCGGCGCGGGCGTTTCCACGGCGAGCGGCATTCCCGATTTCCGCAGCGTGGACGGCCTGTATCATCAGCAGTTTGCCTACCCGCCCGAGACTATGCTCTCGCATAGCTTTTACGAGACGCATCCGGCCGAGTTCTTTGACTTCTACCGCACCAAGATGATCGCGCTTGGCGCCAAGCCCAATCGCTGCCACACCAAACTGGCCGAGCCGGAGCGGACCGGCAAGCTTAGCGCCGTGGTGACGCAAAATATCGACGGCTTGCATCAGATGGCCGGCTCGCAGCGCGTGTTCGAGCTGCACGGCTCGGTCCACCGCAACATTTGCCAGGCGTGCGGCGCAGTCTATAGCGCCGAGTGGATTTGCTCGCGCGAGCACGAGGACGCCGCGGGCGTGCCCGTGTGCCCCGCGTGCGGTGGTCGCATCAAGCCCGATGTGGTGCTCTACGAAGAACCGCTCGACGAGCATGTGATGACCGGTGCCGTTGCCGCCATCGCCGCGGCCGATGCCCTCATTGTAGGCGGGACCTCGCTCGTGGTGTATCCGGCGGCGGGCCTTACACGCTACTTTACCGGCGATACGCTGGCCATATGCAACCTTGCTCCCACCGATCAGGATGCAAATGCCGACCTGCTGATTTCTTGCGACATCGCGGCCGCGTTTGCGTTCTAGCCCGCGTGCGCGGATACAATAGAAAGACTGATTGCAAAGCGACCACGCCGTCAGCGCCCGAGCGCGGCGGCGTGGGCATTTTAGGAGGATGTTCATGGCGAACGACAGCAAGACATGGCGGTGCGGAAAGTACGAGCTCAGCTTTGACCGTCCGCGCATCATGGGCGTCCTCAACGTGACGCCCGATTCGTTTAGCGACGGCGGGGAGCACTTCGACCCGGATGCCGCCATCGAGTACGGCCTGGCGATGCTCGACGCCGGCGCCGACATCATCGACGTGGGCGGCGAGTCCACGCGCCCCGGATTTACCCCGGTCAATCCCGATGAGGAGGCTCGCCGCGTGCTGCCCGTGGTGCGCGCGCTGGCCAAAGAGGGCGCCATCGTCTCGATCGACACGCGCCACGTGGCGGTTGCTAAGGCGGCCGTGCGCTGCGGCGCCTCGATCGTCAACGACGTGACGGGATTCACCGACCCCAAGATGGTCGAGTTTGTTAAGACGAGCACTTGCGGCGTTATCGTGATGCACGCCGGCGAGGTCGCCGCTCCCGCTCGTACGCACGCGACGGTGCAGCTCGATACCTCGGCCGCGGCGTTTGTTGCCGAGAAGGCGCGCGAGGCGGCTGCCGAGGCCGCGCGCGAGGCCGAGAAGCCCGCTCGTCGCCGCCGTGGCAAGCTGCTGGGCGACCCTAAGCCCGAGGCAAAGCTTCCGGGCGGCGTGGTGCAGCCCTCGTTGCCGTTTGGCGATCCGGAACCCGCGTCCGAGCCTACGGACGAACTGGGGCAGGAGACGCCGGGCGCCGAGCAGGCCGCGCCTGCCGCCGATACCGCTGCGCCCGAGGCCACGCCCGCGACCCCCGAGCCCGCGCCGGAGCCCAATGACCGCCTGGCCGCCATGATGCGCCGCAGTGCCCGCCGTGAGGAAGCCTATGTGCCCACCTCGCAGCTCCGCCGCTTTACCCTGCCCGATTCTGCGCCCATCATGCGCCGCGTCATGGGCTTTCTGTCCGACCAGGCCCGCACGCTCATCCATGCCGGCGTGTCGCGCGACCGTATCTGCATCGATCCCGGCCCGGGCTTTGGCAAGACGGCCAACGAGGATATCGTCATCCAGCGCGAGACCGCCAAGATGGCATCGCTGGGCTATCCGCTCATGTGCGCCGTGTCGCGCAAGCGTTTTGTGGGCGCCGTCTCGGGCGTGACCGAGGCGGCCGCGCGCGATGCCGCCACGTTTGGTGTGTGCCTGGGCGCCATCCAGGCCGGTGCCAACATCGTGCGCGTGCACGACGTCACCGGCTTCGCGCAGTTCCTGAACGGTTACTGGGCCGTCGCCAAGCCGCAGCCGCGCCGCGCGTTTGTGGCCGTGGGTTCCAACCTGGGGCATCGCTGCGACAACATCCGAGCCGCGCGCGACATGATCGCCGAGATCCCGCTCACCTGCGTGTCCAACTGCTCGCGCATCTACGAGAGCGAGCCGGCCTACGAGACGCACCAGGACGCGTTTGCCAACGCCGTCATTGAGATCAAGACCGAGCTGGCGCCGCTGGTACTGCTTGACGAGCTGCAGAAGATCGAGCTCGAGCTGGGCCGCGACCGCTCCAAGAAGGCCAAGGTCAACGGCCCGCGCACCATCGACTTGGACCTGTTGTGGATGGATGGCGAGACCCACGGCGGCAAGAAGCTGCGCCTGCCGCATCCGCTGATCGGCGAGCGTGACTTTGTGCTGGTGCCGCTCGAGGACCTGATGCACGACCCGGCTCGGTTCTTCCGCTACAACGGCGTCGAGGTCAAGGAGCCCGAGGATCGCGTGGGCCATATCGTGGGCGAATTGGGGCGTATGTAGATGATCGAGATGAATGCTGTTGCCGCCGGTACCGAGCTCGACGCGGCGCGTGACGCGGGCCGCGAGGGTGCGTCCGCGGGCCGGTGCGCGTGGAGCGCGGGCGATGCATCGCTGACGTTTTCGCTGGTCGTGCGCCCCGATGTGAACATGCACGCCTTCCACGGCCTGCCGTTTGTGGCCGCGATGGGCATGATGGACGCGCTTGTGGGCACGGCTTCGACGCCGGGGTTGGGCCTTGCCGGCAAGGTGGGCATTGAGTGGCCGAGCAACATCGTGTGCGGCGCGCCCGCGTTCGAGACGCCGTTCGCACGCGTTGCCGTGAACGGTGGCGCCGGTGCCGCGGGCATGTTCGGTGCCGTGACGGTGGATATTGAGCGCACGGCGCTGAGCGGGCTTGGCGTGGATATGGCCGACGAGGCGCTGGTCGAGGCGCTGTCCGCCGCCGTGCTGACCCGCGTGGACGCCTGGGCGGCTATTGCCAACACGCCGCAGGGCGCCGCCGGTCCGCTGGCCCCGGTGCTGGGTGAGTACTTCGATATGGTGCCGCTGCTGGGTCGTCAGGTCGCGGCGGTGTCGCCCAACGGCTTGCCGCTCGCGGTCGGTGTGTTTGCGGGCCTGGATATCTGGGGCCGTGCGACCATCAAGACCGATGCCGGCGAGCAGGAGTTTCCGCCCGAGGCCGTACGGATTCGCGGACTGTAACGCGAGGCACCCGCGCTCAAAGATAACGATGACACCGAAGCCCTCTTCGGCCTGTGCCGGGGAGGGTTCCGCCTATCTGGGGAATGGGTTGCCAGCGCCCTATTCCTCAAAATTGAAAAATTTTCGTTTTTGAGGAATAGGATTAAGGCAGCTCGGTCTTTCGCGAGGTATATTCGCTATAGAGCCTATTCCTCAAAACTGAAAATTTTTCAATTTTGAGGAATAGCGATAAAAGACCGCGAGGAGGCCCCGATGAAACTCATCAATAGAACGTCATATATGGACACGTTGACGAGTCTTATTGGCGTGCCGGACATCAAGGTCATCACGGGCATCCGTCGTAGCGGTAAATCAAAATTGCTCGAGGCCCTCCGCGATTACGTGGAGGCACATCTGTCCAATTCGAATGTCATCCATATCAACTACAACCTCGATGAGTTCGAGAACCTACTCGAGTATCACGCGCTGCTCGCCTATGTAAAAGAGCATCGAGTGTCCGGCAAACAAAACTTTCTGCTTATCGATGAAGTTCAGATGTGCGACGGTTTTGAGCGTGCGATCAATAGCCTTCACGCATCCGAGCAGTACGACATATTCATTACCGGATCGAATGCCTTTTTGCTGTCGAGCGATCTGTCGACGCTCTTTACGGGGCGTACGTTCGAGATCGAGGTTTTCCCATTCTCGTTTGAGGAGTATCGTCTCTATGGCGACGAGGGCGAGGTCGACCGCGACTTCGATGAGTACGCGAGAACCGGCGGTATGTCCGGCTCTTACCCTTATCCACTGCAGGAGCAGCGCTATCAATATCTCTCCAACGTCTTCAAGACGCTCATTGTGAGAGATATCGTGCAGCGGCATAACGTGAGAAACGAATCGGCACTGCTGCGCATTGCCGATTACATGATGGACAACGTTTCCAACATTACGTCGGCACGCAACATTACTGATGCATTAAATGCGGATGGGCTAAAGATTACGAACAAGACGGTCGGCACGTACATGGGGTACCTGTGCGATGCGTTTGCCTTCTATAAAGTTCGTCGGTACGACATTCGCGGCAAAAAATACCTTAAGAGCGGCGAGAAGTACTATCTGGCGGACCATGCGTTTAAATATGCGCTTCTTGGTACACGTGATATGGATTGGGGACGCGTATACGAGAACATGGTGGCAATCGAGCTGCTGCGTCGCGGATACGAGGTATACGTCGGCGTGCTCTATAAAAAGGAAATAGACTTTGTAGCAATCAAGCGGAGCGAGAAACTCTACATTCAGGTGAGCGACGACATCAGCTCGGATAAGACATTTGAACGCGAGATTTCGCCACTGCTGAGCATTGGCGATGCGTATCCCAAGATGATTCTCGCCCGCACGCATCACGAGGCCACGGATCGCGACGGAGTGCAGATCGTGGACCTGGCGAGGTGGTTGTGCGGCGAGGCGTAGCAGAAAGCCTATTCCTCAAAACTGAAATAATATCGTTTTTGAGGAATAGGACCGATGCATTGCTTAGTCCGCCGCTCGCGCCCGTGCTCGACTTAAGCCCCTGCCTTACCCCAGCTCCTGCATGCGACGATAGATTTCGCAGATACCCTTAATGGTAAGTTGTCCGTCGACCACGTCGAAGGCATCGGTCGAACCGGCGACGATGCTGGCGAGGCCACCCGTGGCGATAACGGTGACATCCTTGCGGCCCAGCTCGCGCTTCATGCGCGCGACCAGGCCCTCGGCCATGGCGGCGGCGCCCACCACGGCGCCGACCTTGATGCACTCCTCGGTATCGCGGCCGATGGCGTACTCGGGCGCCTCGAGCGGCACGCTGGCGAGTTTGGCGGCACGGGCGGCAAGCGCGTCCATGGAGATGCGGATGCCCGGCGCGATCGCTCCGCCAATGTAATAGCCGTCCTCGTCGATGACGTCGATATTGGTTGCGGTGCCAAAGTCCACCACGATCGCCGGGGCGCCGTAGAAAGTCTCGGCAGCGACGGCGTTGGCGATGCGGTCGGCACCAACGGCTTGGGGGCGCGCCGCCCGCAGTTTGGTCACCGCAGCAGTCTGCGGCCCGATGACGATGGCGTCCGCGGCAATGCGGTCGGCCACGGCGTGCCACTCGCGCGAGAGCTGCGGCACCACGCCGGCAAAGGCGATTGCGTCGACCGCATCGAGCGAAAGGTCGTACATCTTAAAGAAACCCATCAGGCGCACGTGGATCTCGTCGGCGGTATAGGAGCGGTCGGTGGGCATGCGCCACGACTGCACCAGCTCGTCTCCGTCAAACAGGCCCATTGCCGTTTGCGTGTTTCCCATATCGATAGCGAGCAGCATGTCTACTCCCGGTGTCGGCATAAAAGGACGCGCACCATTGTATACGTGCCGTCGACGGCGCTCGGCTGCGATTCGTTTACGGTGATAGGGGCTGAGGGGTTTAAATATGAAGGAACTATGCTCTACGAGATTTTCCTTGCCGTTTACCGAACTCCCGCGTAATATTCTTTTTTGCGCACATGAGGCGCCCAGACATTGCGGGGTGGAGCAGTCTGGTAGCTCGCCGGGCTCATAACCCGGAGGTCGTAGGTTCAAATCCTGCCCCCGCGACCAAGAACTTGCAGCTCGTCGGCCTAGCCGGCGAGCTTTTTTGTTATCCCGGGACCGTGTTTTCGGTCCAATTCTCGGCCTCTCAAACAACATCTCGATCTGTAACACCTAGACCCCATTTGGACGGCTAGATGTTACAGATCGAGATGTTGAGTCCCCGCCCGGACGGTTTGTCTAAATCTGTAACATCTTGGGCCCATTTTGCCGAGTAACTGTTACAGATCGAGACGCTGACCTCCCGCCTGGGCGGTTCTAGTCGTTGGTAATCAGGAACTCATCTAGGAAGACATCGAGCAGGTCGTTCTTGCGCTGTGGTAGCCAGGCGGCGGCAATTGTCATTTCGGCCGATTTGCCTTCTATGGGAATCGCAACGACTTTGCCGTTGGTGGGAAAGGTCTGCGTTAGATACCCTGGCAGCAGCGCGTAGCCCAGGCCCGCGGCGACGCACAGCACGCTTGTCTCGACGTCCTCGGACACATAGGCAATCTTGGGGCGCTCTTCTATTTTGGCAAGCGTGGCCGCAATCGCCTCCGATTCGCCGTATCCGCTGGCTCCGCGCGTGGCATCGACAATCGGATACCCCTTAAGGTCTTCGATGCGAATCGATTGCCGATGGGCGAGCGGGTGATCGAGCGGTACCACGGCGTGCAGCGGATAGGACCTCAAGACCTGCCATTGCATATCGGACATGCGGTATTCGTTGTAGAGCAGGTTGATACACACGTCGATATCTTCTCGGCGCAGGGCGTCGTAGAGCTCCGAGACGTTGTCGCGCATAAAGCTCAGTCGCACGTTGGGGTAGCATTGGTGAAACCCAAACAGCATGTCGGCAAGATCGGTCCGCTCGTATCCCTTTATGTAGCCAACCTTGAGCTCGCCTTCGGGCATGTCGTCTGCCGTCCGCGCGCGTCTTACGGCCTCGGCAGTTCGCCCGACAATTGCACGGGCGTCATCGAGGAACAGGGCTCCCGCCATCGTAAGCTCAACGTGATGGTTATCGCGCTCGAACAGCTGCTTTCCCACGATGCGCTCGAGCGCCGCTATCTGGTTTGAAACCGTTGCCTGCGAAACAAAGAACTCCCTGGCGACCTTCGAAAAAGAGCGTGCCTCTGCCACGGCTATAAAGTACTCCAGCTGTTTGATGCGCATGGTTCTCCGTACATTAGATTTCCTTATCACGTAATGCATAGATTAGCGCAAACGCCCAGCGATTTCCCTTTTATGATTTAGGAGCGGTTATTTGCGTGCGTATCGACAACACCGCAAATTTCTTTTGAAGAGAGGGATCTCGATGAAGGGCCGTAAAACCATCAAGCTTGTTCAGGCCGCCACTGGTGCCGTTGTGCTCACACTCCTTATGCAGCTGATGGGGGTGTTTGGGTATGGGCAGTACACCTGGATGTGCTTTTTGCCGTTGCTGATGTTTTTTGCCTTTGGGGCCGATTTTAAGAAGATCCCCGAGATGCTGGTGAGCTATGCCGTCGGTGAGGTTTGGTGTGTGATCAATTCGCTGGTCATGGGCGTATTCGTCTCGGCCTTTGGCGCCGACAACATGGTTATGAGCAATATCGTTCCGACCATCCTCGTTATCTTTTGTATCCTGACGACTCACGAGAACCTGCTCGAAGGCAAGATCTGCTCCAATGTGCCCTGCGTCTTTATGGGTCTTGCCACGTCGTTCTTCACGTTTATGCTGCAGCAGCCGATCAACTTTGGCCACCTCTTTGCGTTCTGGGCCTTTGGAATCGCGCTCGCGGTTTGCCTGGTCATGTCGGGAACGCTCGTGTGCTCGGCGATCTTTGGAAAAGAGCGCACTATTCAGGCGCTTACGCCGCTCGCTGTTCTCGAGGCGCAGCAGAATCATAAATAAGAAAAC
This sequence comes from Collinsella sp. OM07-12, assembly GCF_003438275.1. Taxonomy (NCBI): domain Bacteria; kingdom Bacillati; phylum Actinomycetota; class Coriobacteriia; order Coriobacteriales; family Coriobacteriaceae; genus Collinsella; species Collinsella sp. OM07-12. The sequence goes on along the minus strand of NZ_QSTQ01000017.1, from coordinate 20,469 downwards.
TCGATTATCAGGGGGCGGGTGCCATAAGGCACACCGCCCCCTTTGTGCGTATGGCGCCAAGACCATGCGCTCGAAAACGTTGCCCAAGCGCATGGTTCATCTGCACAAAGCCCGTGGATGCTATGGGCAAACATCGGTGCGCCTGCACATGGTTTTGAGGCTGTTTTCGAGCGAAAGTATGGCTGTCGATACGCATGCAATTCGCATGAAGCCCGGGCTCGTCCAAGAGCCCTATAAAGGAGGATTCGCATGAAACAGTTAGAGACCGACGTCGTTGTCGTCGCCGCAGGTCTGAGCGGCCTTGCCGCAGCGGTCGCTGCAGCCGAGGCGGGCGCTCGCGTCATTGCCCTGGAGAAGGCCCCCATTACCGGTGGTGCCGCCAACATGGGCATGGGACCTGCCGCCGCTGGCTCTCCGCTTCAGAAGGCCTCGATGATCGAGGTCACGCCCGGCGAGCTCTTCCGTCGCCATATGTTCTACACCCATTACCAGGTCGATGCTCGCCTGGTGCGCGACTACTACTTTAAGTCGGGCGATACCATCGCATGGCTGCAGGACATGGGCGTGGAGTTTAACTCTGTGCGCCCGGCGTTCCGCGCCCGCGAGCGCACGCGCGCCTACTCCGACGGCGAGTATACCTGGCATGTCGTGCAGCCCGAGGACGGCTCGGAGCCTGGCCCTCGCGCGGCGACCACGATGACCAAGCGCATGACCGAGCGTGCTCAGGACCTGGGCGTCGAGTTTATGTTCGAGTGCCCGGGCACCGGCCTTATCAAGGGCGAGGACGGCGCCATCTGCGGCGTGACCGCCAAGGACAAGGACGGCGAGGAGTACCAGATCTCGTGCAAGTCTGCGATTGTCGCCACGGGCGGTTTTGGCCACAACGCCAAGCTCATCAAGGAAAAGCTCGACTTTGAGTGGGGTACCGACCTGTTCTCGTTTGCCATTCCGGGCATGGACGGCGACGGCATCAACATGTGCCACGAGGTTGGCGGCGGCCACACCCCGGTGACCATGGAGCTCATGTATCAGATCCCCGACAACATGAACCACTTCTATGTCGAGGGTGCATTCCGTCAGCCGTGCTATTGGTGCAACCGCCTGGGCGAGCGCTTTATGCCGGAGGACGAGATCTTCAACACCACTTTTGTCGGCAATGCCATCAACCATCTTCCCGGCAAGGTCGCCTATGCCATCTTTGATTCCCGCATGCTCAAGCATTGGAAGAAGGATGGCCCGGATATCGTCAGCCATGTCCATCCGCACGACCTGTACGACGGCTTTGAGGAGCAGTGGAACCGCGACTTGGAGGCTGGCTACCCGGCAATCTGCCAGGCCGACACGCTGGAGGAGCTTGCCGAGAAGGCGGGTATCGACGTGGAGGGCCTGCTCGCCAACGTCGACGAGTACAACGAGATGTGCGACAACGGCTGGGACGACATCTTTGAGAAAGAGCGCGAGTTTATGAAGCCGCTCGAGAAGGGCCCCTTCTATTGCTGCAAGCAGTACTGTGGCGCCTACGGCACCCTGGGCGGCGTGCTTATCAACCACAAGATGGAGGTCATGACCGACGACTACGAGGTCATCCCTGGCCTGTACTGCGTTGGTACCGATGCCTGCACCATCTATGGCGACTCCTATAACTACTGCATTCCGGGTAACACCATGGGCTTCTGCCTTAACTCGGGTCGCATCGCCGGTGAAAACGCCGCTGCTGCCCTCTTTGAGGACGCGGGCGACGAGGAGTGGTCGTAACACCGTAGCTATTCGCGTCTGCAGACACCCACGCGTTGGGTGCAGGCGGGGATTTGCCCTACACGCGAGGCGCTCGGGATCGCTTTGGTCCCGGGCGCCTTTCTGGACAAGAGCGACATTTTGAGGGGAACGAATGAAGCTAACGATTAATGGAGCCGAGGTCGAGGCACGCGAAGGGCAAAATGTCCTGGAAGCCGCGCTCGATGCCGGCATCTACATTCCGCATCTGTGCAAACACCCCGATCTTGAGGCCGTCGGCGGATGCCGTCTGTGCATGGTCGAGATCGAAGGCCAAGACGAGCCGGTGTGTGCCTGCAAGACGCAGGTTGCCGAGGGAATGGCCGTCAACACGACAGGCGAACAGGCCGAGCGCGTGCGCAAGCTGGCAATGGAGCTTATTTTGGCCACGCATCCCGCCGATTGCACCGGCTGCCCCAAGTACGGCAAGTGCGAGCTGCAGTCTATGTATCAGTACCTGGGAGTTTCGCCTGCGCGCTGGCGCACCAAGAGCCGTCCGGTCGCCACGGACGAATCGAACCCGCTGATCACCCATATGTTCACCCGCTGCATCCGGTGCGGTCGCTGTGTGCGCGCCTGCCGTGAGCTGCGGGGCGCCGGCGTCTTGGACTACCAGCGCACCGAGGACGGCATTCGCATTGGTACGGACGGCAGCGTGAGCCTGCAAGAGGCCGGATGCCGTTTTTGCGGTGCCTGCATCGAGGTGTGCCCCACGGGCTCGATCGTCGACACGCTTAATATGTTTGACGAGAACAAGTCCTATGCCGATAACGTGGTCCCCTGTCGCTCGGGCTGTCCCGCTCATGTGGATATCCCGCGCTACCTGCGTCATATTCGCAACGGTGAGTACACTCGCGCCGCCGCGGTGGTGCGCGAGAAGGTCCCGTTCCCCGAGAGCCTGGGCGACATTTGCGTCCATAGCTGCCAGGATGCCTGCAAGCGCAACGAGCTCAACGGCACGCCGGTTTCGGTCTGCCGCCTTAAGCGCGCTGCGGCCGTGCGCGATACGGGCGACTGGAAGGCAAATGTGCGCCATGAGCCGCTGAGCGGCAAAAAGGTCGCCGTTGTGGGTGCCGGTCCCGCCGGTTTGACCGCCGCACTCTATTGCGCCGAGAAAGGCCACAAGGTCGTGGTGTTCGAGGCCAACGAGAAGGTCGGCGGCCAGATGCGCTACGGCATTCCGGCGTATCGCCTGCCCGATGCCACGGTCGATGCCGAGGTCGCGACGATTTTGGAAATCGCCCAGGGTGATGACGCCGAGCCGCGCATTGAGCCGCGCTGTGGCGAGCGCATCGCCGAGCCCAAGGCCCTTCTTGACCAGGGCTTCGATGCCGTGCTGGTTGCGGTGGGTACCCATGACGGAACGGTACTCCCCATGCCCGGTCACGACCTCGAAGGCGTGCTGCGCAACACCGATTTTTTGAAGGCCGCCCGTATGGGCAGCGCCCCGGACCTGACGGGCAAGCGCGTTGTGGTGCTTGGCGGCGGCAACGTGGCGTACGACTGCGCCCGCACCGCCGTGCGCCTGGGCGCCGCATCGGTCGATGTTGCCTGCCTTGAGGCCCAAGACGCGATGACCTCGACGCCCGAGGAGCGTGCCGAAGCCGCCGAGGAAGGCGTGGTGCTGCACGATGCCTATGCTTTTACCAGCATCAACGAGACCGAGGACGGTTCTGGCAAGGTCGGTTCCATGACGATCCACAAGATCGAGCGGTTCTACTTTGACGAGAACCACCGCGCCGTCACCGAACTGCTCGACGGCGGCGAGAAGACCATCGATGCCGACTGCGTGATCTTTGCCGTGGGCCAAAAGCCCGAGGGCACGGCCCAGATGGGCCTTGAACTTACGCACGGTCCGTACATCGTGGCCGACGCCGAGGGCAAGACGAGCGTCGAAGGCATTTGGTCGGCGGGCGACTGCGTGACGGGTACCAAATCGGTGATCGCGGCAATTGCTGCAGGTCGCACGTGTGCTTCGGCCATCGACCGCGCGTTGGGTGGCGATGGCGACATCGACGAGGAGCTGACCGAGCACGATGCTCCCGAGCAGTGGGTCGGGCATGCCCCCGAGGGCTTCTACGACGATGCCGTGCAGCCCGAGTTTGTCGATGCCCAGATGCGTAAGGACAACTTCGATACGTTTGAGTGCCCCTATACCGACCATGAGGCCGCGTGCGAGGCGAGCCGCTGCTTGCAGTGCGATTTGCGCCTAACGATCAGCACGCCGCGCCTGTGGAACGAGTACTAGGAAAGGAGCGATAACCCATGACGATCATCAACTTTATGCCTGTGCATCGACAGGCGCCTGTGGCGCTCTGGCTCCTTAAGAAGGACGTGGCGGCCGCTGCGGAAAAAATTGCAGAGGCTGGCGCCCAGGCGGTTTTGGTGCCGGCGGGCGATGAGGTCTCTGCCGCGCTCGCGGATGCGTTGGGCGAATCCTGCCGCGTGATCGAGTGCGACCCGAGCCTGGGCTTTGTCTATGCCAACGGTTCGGCCGCGACCAAGATGCTCGACGGCGAAAAGCCTCTCCCATCTTGCTGCGAGGGTGAAGGCGACGACCGCTGCCTGAGCGGATCAGAGTTACTTGCCGCCAAAGGCAAGCGCTGGGTGTGGTTTGACGGAGCCGATGAGCCCGTTGAGCTTGACCACGTCGTGAGTGCGGAATCCCTGGTTGCCGCGGCGGGCGTCGACGACGCCAAAGCGGTGGGGATTGGCTATCCCAGCGGTCTGCTGCTGAGGCCCGACGACACCTCAAAGATTGAGCTATGCAGTGACTACGTCCGCGTCTGCACCGCCAAAAACTGCATGGCAAAGGCGCTTTTGGACATTTGCACGCTCTATCGTCACGAGAGCTGCGGACGCTGTGTCTTTGGCTACGAGGGCTCGCATCAGATTGCAACGATTCTTGCGGATATCTGCCGCAAGAAGGGCAAACCGGGCGACTTGGCGCTCCTCCGCGACCTTTGCCCCGTGATGCAGGCGCAGTGTCTGTGCGAGCAAGGCCGCGTGCTGGCGCGTACGGTGCAGTCGTTCCTCGACCTGTTCGAGGGCGAGATCATGCAGCACACCACCAAGAAGGTCTGTGCCGCCGGGGAATGCCAGGCATTCTTGACCTTCCATATCTTGGCTTCCAAATGCCAGGCCTGCAACAAGTGCGTCGATTCGGACGTTTGCGAGGAGGACGCGATCCTGGGAAGGCCACGCTTTATCCACGTGATCGACCAAAAGGCCTGCAGCCAATGCGGTGCCTGCCTCGACATCTGCGACAACGGCGCGATTGTCACGGCTGGGGCCGTCAAGCCCAAGTGCCCACCCAAACCCATTCCCTTTAAGCGCAAATAAGAGCGCCGGCCCCTTCCGTTTTGCTCCTTGTAGGCATGCGGGAGGGGCCTTTGTTTATCTGCACGAGGCGTCCTGCAGACTTTCGCACGAGCCTTGGTTGCCTGGACGGTGCGCACGTTTTGCGTCTGCCGTACGCTTTTTGCGAAGTACACACGGGCAGAATCCGTGTCCAAAATGCTCTGGAGAGGAGCGACCATGTCGTTTAAAGTGATGGCGATTTGTGCCGGTAGGCACGGTGGCAACGGCGAGGCTTTGGCCAAAGAGGCCCTTTGCGCGGTGCGCGAGGCCGGCGGCGAGGTCGAGCTGATCAATTTGTTCGACTATAACATCTTGCCCTGCACCGGTTGCGAGGGCTGCACCATGCAGATGGGAAAGATGGGCGCCGGCCTGCAAAAGGAATATCATGGCTGCGTCCTTAAAAACAAAGATGATGTAGATGCGATTATTCGCGAACTGCAGACCTGCCAGGGCGTGATCTTCTCGGTCCCGACCTACGACCTTACGCCCAGCTCGGTGTACACCCGCTTTGCGCAGCGCTTCTTGGCATACGAGCTTTCGTTCTTGCTTGCCATCGGTGCCGTAAAGGAGAATCCGCATACCGTTGCCGGCCTTATTTCTGTTGGCGGCTCCATGCACGATTGGCAGTCCCTGGCGCTGGAGAGCCTGCAGGCGACTATGTTTACCATGTCGATGACTGTCGTCGATCGCTATATGGCGCAACGTGATGGCCGCCCGGGCAATACCTTTGTGTGGGGAGACGACGTGGAATGGGGCGGACAGATCGCCCGCGCCCACAAGATGGGCGAGAACATCGTCAAGGCCATTCGCACGCCTGTTGACGAGCGCTGCTGGCTGGGCGATCCGGATGACGGCGTGTGCCCCAACTGCCACAGCTCCCTGGTGTACCCCGGCGACAAGCATTGGGATGGGGTCGAGTTCCCGTGGGAGTGCGCGGTCTGCGGTGCCGGTGGCGATATCGTGACCGACGAGCGCACCGGGCGTCCCAAGCTCAAGATTGCCGAGAACGGTCTGATCCGCGACCGCAATGACGACCATGCGCGCGCCGAGCACCTCAACGAGATCAACAAGACCCGCGACGAGTTCTTTGCCCACATGGACGAGGTCAAGCCGCTGATGGATAAGTACGCCAAGATGACGTTCCCCACGCTGGAGATTAAGCGCGACTAGTTTTGTTTAAGCCCCGCTCGGCTAATTTGCGACAGTGCAGGTCGGCGCTGGTGCGGGGCTTAATCCTCGGCTCAAGAAAGCCAAGGTAGATTAGGGCGCGAATCGAGAGGTGGAACAAAAAGAGGTCCTCTCCCGATGCCAGGTCGTTGCCGGTGATTTCCTTGATGCGGTTTAGGCGATAGAGCAGCGTGTTTTTGTGAAGCGATAAGATCGCGGCGGTGCGCGCCGTGTTGCAGCTGTGTTGCATAAAGGCAAAGAGCGTCTCGACCAGCTCGGAATCGTGCGACTGGTCATGCTTCCAAAGTGCCCAGATTGCCGGATGGCAGTAGTTCATAAGGTTGATGTGGTCATTGCAGATATCGAGCATTTCCATGTAGGTGTATTCGCAATAGCGATACACATGGGTGTCTTCGAGGATTTTGGTAAAGGTCGAGCCGTAGCGAATGGCGGCGCGTGCCTGATTGAGGTGTGCACGCACATCTGTTGCCTGGGAAAACTCGTTGCTGATACCAATGAACAAATTGTTCGTGGCAGCAACGCGGGCAAGGATCGCCTCGTCGTTGGCGGGTAGCTGCGTGGAGGGAGGACGGCTTACCAGCGCCACGAGTTCGCCCTCGTACATGGTGATAAGGCTATGGTGCAGCAACGGCTGCAATTGTCCTCGGACGCTCTCCGCCTCGCGCGCCTCGAGCTGGGAATCTTTTTTGAGCAGGCATACAACGTAGAGGGCGGGAAGCGGCGTAAAACCGACGAGCTGCATTTTGCGTGTGCAGGTAATGGGGTTGGGGATTTCGTCGTCCAGGAGGCGCGAGAGAAAATATGGCCCCTGTTGCGGGCCGCCCATCGAAAGAAAGCCGCCTTTCTGCAGCTCTTGTGCGAGCAGACGGACGAAGAACTCAAAGACCTCGCGATCGCTATCGCCAAAGGCGTGATTGCGCTCGATCATCATCACCCGGCCCAGGCACGTGCCGTGCACCTTGATCGCGTCGGTCATGGTGTTGAGGCAAAACATGTCGTTATAACGCGTAAGCGGGCCTGTCGAGCGGGCGATCTTCTCGTCTAAGCCGCATTCGATGATGTAGCGCACGGCTTCGTCTTGCAGCATGTCACCTTCGGAGAGCTCGGCGCGGGTGATGGCTGCAAAGGGGGAGTCGTCGTCATCGTCGAGCTCAAAGCCGCCGCGGGCGGCATAGCGGTACACGGGATCGACGACGAGCACCGGGTTGTCCATAGCGGCAGAGGCTGTTTGCGTGAGGCTCTTGAGCCCCGCGTCGCTCAAGAGCGCCTCGAGCAGCGCTTGCTTTGCGGTAGACGTATCGGTGGTACTCGGTTGCATGGGTGTCCCTTCTGCCGCGTCTTCGCCGTAGTCGACGCGTGACCAAATAATTATCGCAGGCTGAGCGGTGTCAGGTTGTTTAAAACGGTGAGTGTGGCGGTCGTTTCCTCGAACGGGGACGGTGCTGCCGGGGGCTGTCTCGATTTGTAACAGATGGGTCCGATTTTGGCCTGTAGATGTTACAGATTGAGATTTCCGGTGCGCCGGCCCCGTTTATCTAAATCTGTAACACGAGGGACGGATTTTGCCGAGTTGTTGTTACAGATTGAGATTTTCTTGCAGGCGGGTCCCGTTTGTCTCGATCTGTAACATCTGGTGCCCATTTTGCCGAGTAACTGTTACAGTTTTAGATCTTTCGTCAGGCCAGATTGGTTTGTCTCGATCTGTAACGGGTAGGGGCCAAAAGTGGGTCTAGGTGTTACAGATTTAGATTGCTGAGGATGGGCCGAGGGGAATGTCTCGATCTGTAACACGAGGGACGGATTATGCCGAGTAACTGTTACAGATCGAGACAAACCGAAGGGTCGTCTCGCCCCATCCATCTGTCGCTACCTGCTATCCGCCGATTTTCGTTGTGCCGCTGTGCCCCCATGCCATATCCTCTAGACAACTACGCGGCATCATCGCCGCCGCACCTACAAGAGAGGAATGTCCATGACCACACCTGCGTCTAAGCTGCTTCAACCCATTACGGTTGGCCCCCTTGAGCTCAAGAACCGCATTATGTTCCCGCCGCTTACCACCGGCTACGAGGAGCGCGACGGTTCCATCGGCGAGCGCAGCCTGGCTTTTTACGAGCGCCTGGCCCGTGGCGGCGTGAGTTACATCGTCATCGGCGACGTCGCTCCCGTTATGACCGCAAGCCCCACGCCCAAGCTGGCGACCGACGCTCAGATCCCCACGTTTAAGGCACTGGCCGACGCCGTCCACAAGCACGGTGCCAAGGTCGCACTGCAGCTGTTCCACCCCGAGTACGACGTCCCCGGCGTCGGCCGCATGGTCATGGGCTCAATGGCCGCCGCCAAGGCCGCGCAGGAGGCCAAGGCCGCCGGCGACGAGGAGACCTTTGCCGCCAAGATGGCCGAGTCCAACGAGATCCGCAAACAGGCCTACGCCAAGCTGCACCACGACATGCAGCACTTTGTGAACGAGGCGAGTGTGGAGCAGCTCACCCAGATCAAGGAAGCCATCGCCGCTTCGGCCGCCCGCGCGCAGCAGGCCGGGATCGACGCCATCGAGGTCCACGGCGACCGTCTGGTGGGTTCGCTGTGCTCGGCTATCCTCAACCAGCGCACCGACGAGTACGGCGGATCGTTCGAGAACCGCGTCCGCTACGCGCTCGAGGTCGTCGCCGCTATTAAGGAGGCCGCGCCGGAGCTGATGGTGGAGTACAAGCTCCCCGTGATCATGGAGAACCCCGACGGCACGCCGCGCGGCAAGGGCGGCCTGCTGCCCGATGAGGCCTGCGAGTTCGCCAAGCTGCTCGAGGGTGCGGGCATCGATATGATCCAGGTCGCACAGGCCAACCATACCGGCAACATGGGCGACACCATTCCGCCCATGGGCGCCATGCCCTACAACTGGACGCTGCCCGTGGCCGAGCGCGTCAAGGCCCTGGTTTCCGTGCCGGTGGCAACCGTCGGCCGCGTTGTTTCGGTCGAGGCCGGCGAGAAGATCCTGGAAGACGGCTCGGCCGACATCGTCGCGTACGGCCGCTCGCTCATGTGCGACCCCGACATTGCGCTTAAGGCCGCTACAGGTGAGCCCATCCGCGAGTGCCTCAACTGCAACAAGGGCTGCGTCGACGCGATCCAAAACCGCAAATACATCTCGTGCGTGCTCAATGCCGAGAACGGCGACGAGGCGACCATCGCCATTAAGCCGGGCGAGGGCGACAAGAAGATCGCCGTGGTGGGCGGCGGTATTGCCGGCCTGGAGGCAGCGCGCGTGGCGGCAAAGCGCGGCTACGACGTGACCGTCTACGAGGCGAGCGACCATCTGGGCGGCCAGATTGTGCTGGCGGCCGCGCCTCCGCGCAAGGACGAGATCATGCGCTCGGTCGAGTACTACGAGAAGATTCTGCCCGGCCTGGGCGTGAAGGTTGAGCTCAACCACACCGCTAGCCCCGCGGACCTCAACGCCGCCGACGCCGCGATTGTGGCCGTGGGCGCGCACGATGTGGTCATTCCCGTACCCGGTGCCGATTCGGAGAAGGTTGTCTCGAGCTGGGACGTGCTGGCCGGCAAGGTGGAGCTCAGCGGGCGCGTCGCCGTCATTGGCGGTGGCCTGGTGGGCACCGAGACTGCCGAGTACCTGCTGCAGCACGGCTGCGAGGTGGCGATCATCGAGATGCTCGACAAGATTGCCGCGGGCGAGTCCGAGACCATTCTGCCGCTGATTATGAGCGACTTTGCCGAGCATGGCGTTGAGCAGCATGTTAAGACCCGCCTGACCGCCATTACCGACGAGGGCGTTGAGGCCGTTCGCACCACCGAGGACGGTGCCGAGGAGCCGGTGAAGATTGCCTGCGATTACGTGGTGATGGCCGTGGGCTCCAAGGCCAACGCGTTTGACCTGGACGGCGTGACGGTGCCCGTGACCTGCGTGGGCGACTGCTCGGGCGAGCGCACCGCCGACATTGCGAGCGCTATCCGCACGGCGTATCACGCGGCCAACGAGCTCTAAGTAAGAAAGCTATCGCGTATTGAGTGGGCGGGGAGTGCCGTATCGGCGCTCCCCGCCTTTTTGTCAATGAGGGCGCCCCTGACCAGTGGGTTCAGAAAATCCGAATTTCATGCACCAGAAAATCCGACTCTTTAGAACATGAAAATCCGAATTATATGAACACGAAAATCCGAATCGCAACCACCCGAAAATCCGAATTTGCTACAGTGGAATAGAAGAATCAGAAAGCAGGAACTGGAAATCTGCGGGGGTGGCTCATGGCAGGCGAGAGGCTACATCGGGACGGATACATCCCACGTATCGTGGATGCGCAAATCGAGCGCTACCTTCGTGTCTTTGGCGCGGTCGAGATTGCAGGCACCAAGTGGTGCGGCAAGACGTGGGCCGCGCTTGAGCACGGGGCGTCCGTCTCGTATGTCGACGAGAATCTCGACCTCGCGCGTGCCGACCCGGCGATGATGTTGCTGGGAGACCGTCCGCATATTATCGATGAGTGGCAGCGCGTTCCCCAGATTTGGGACTACGTTAGACACGAGGTCGACCGTGCCCGGGGTACGCGCGGCGCCTATATCCTCACGGGTTCCGCCACACCTGCGTTTGGCTCAAAGGCGGAGGCGCCAGCGCATAGTGGAGCCGGCCGCATCGGCCGCGTCCGCATGCACCCCATGACGCTTGTCGAGACAGGTGAGTCTAACGGCAAGGTGAGCCTGGCGGGCTTGTTTGAGCATCGTTTTGAGCCCTGCCGGTGCGATGGCGATACGCCGGGGCTTGTCGAAGCCGCTTGCCGCGGCGGCTGGCCCGAGGCGATCGATATGGTTTCGGCTGACGCCCAGCTCATCGCCCGCGAATATCTCAACACCACGTTTTCGAGCAGCTTCCCGGCGGTTGGTCTCGACCCCGATATTGCTCGTCGAGTCTCCGCATCGATCGCGCGCAATCTGGGACGGGCGACCACGTATAAAACGATTCTTATGGATATGTTCGGTGCCGAGGAGGAACCCGCAGCGTTTGCCGACGAGACCAAGGTGCGTAGGTACCTGGATGCCCTCAAAGGCATGTTCATTCTCGAGGAGGTCCCCGGTTGGGTTCCCGCCGCGCGCGACAAACGACGCTTTACCGTCAAACCCAAGCGCTATCTGGCAGATCCAAGCCTTGCTTGCGCCTTGCTGGGCATGTCCTTGCAGGCACTGCTTGCCGACTGGCAGACATTTGGTCTGGTGTTTGAGAATATGGTCATACGCGACCTTTCGGTCTACGCGCGGTCGCTCGACCTGCTGGATAGTACGCCCGTGCGCTATTATCGCGACGATTCGGGCCTTGAATGCGATGCCATCGTGCAGCTAGCCGATGGACGGTGGGCCGCCTTTGAGATTAAGGTGAGCGAAGATAAGGCGAGCGCCGGCGTCGAGAGCCTCAAGCGCGTTCGCAAGAAGGTCTGTGGAAATCCTCGTTCACGCACACGCGAACCGGAGTTTATGGCCGTGATTGTGGGGGTGGGTGAGTACGCCCGCGAGGTCGAGAACGGTATCTACGTGATACCCGTGCGCGCGTTGGGGTGTTAAGGGGGCGGTACGTCGTGCGTCCGCTGCCCGGTGCTACGGATTGGTGCAAGGGGGTCAGGTTACTTTGCACCAAGGGCTCGACTTTTAAGACATCATTAAGGCTTGTGTTGTGGAGAAAACCGCAGGTCAATGCTATTCTCTTGCCTTATCGTATGGTGTTGTATTCTGCCTGAATTCTATGCCTACGAGCAATGGATTGAGCACGACCAAGCGGAAAGGATGGCACGCCCACTAGCAGGGCAAACGTAAACGATGAGTGGCATGGACCGACATAGCGAGCTCTAGCAGCACAAGACGGCGGCCGAGTACCGCCAAGCTGCCGACGAGCATGTGCGGACCCTCAAGGATTTCTGGAAGGATTTCCTGGTGAGCGGTCTGTTTGTGCTGGCCGCCATCGTTGCCATCTTTGCATGCCTGGCCTGGTTTTCCGCGAATAACCGAGTGAGCGCCACGGGAAGCACGATCGCGGCGAAGGGCCCGCGGTTTGTGCTCTCGGGAACGCAGGACGGCACGGCGGGCAAGTACGACGCCCAGGACAACTACGCGTCGGACAGTACAAGCCTTGCCGTGAACAATTTTTTCAACCTCAATAACATGAGTGCCGATGGCAGTCTCTCTCCGGGATCGGCGGGCCAGCTCCGGCTCAACGTCAAGCCGCTCTGCAACGACCTGCACGATATCACGGTGGAGATGACCTGGGAGATTTCTGTCCAGACGAGCGCTGCGGGTACGGGCACCGCCGCGGACGCATCGAAAAACGAAGAGATCATCAACTCGCTTAAAGATTTGGTGCGCGGTCATATCCTGGTTTTCTAGGGCAAAGACACCTCTGGCTTTTACTCCAATCCGCTGGTTCCCACGACAACCACGGTGACCCAGGACGGAGCCAGCGTTACCGTCATCACGCAGAGCTTTGCCATTCCGGCGAGGAGCTTTCGCGTTGAGGGCTCAAACAATACGACCAAAACCGTACCCAAAACCCTCTACTGGATTTGGCCGGAGCAGTTTAAGAGCTACGTTCGCACGGGCAACGCCGGCTACGGCGGCAACCTTTTTGCGAGCACGGACCCCGCCGCGGGATACGCAGCCTTCGTCGGCGACATCAACAGTAACCACGCGCGCCATTTCCGCGCCGATAGCACGAGTGTGCCAGGTCAGGCGCCTAGTGCGGTTCCGCCTGTCGGAGCCGGCATGTTCGCTGCGGATGTGGAAACCTGCGCCAGCTACTACAACAACGCCGACGAGGTTATCGGCAAGAACATCAAGTACATTCGCGTGCGCTTTACCGCCAAGGAGGCGGATAAATAAATGGACGAGCAGCTTAATGCCCGCGAGCAGGGCGATATCAAACACAACGAAGGAGCGGCAAACCCCGGCGGCAACGGGTTCGGCTCGCACGGCGAAGCACGTCCGGTTGGCCGCATCGAGTGCATCAAGACGTGGACCAGCAACCATCGTCGCGAATCCCTGGCCATCATGGGCCTGTTGGCCGTGCTTCTCGTGTTGCTGGGGTTGACGCTCGGATGGTTTGTCGATGCCAATCGCGGCTCCACCGTCGGCAAGATCAAGGAGCCGGCAGAGCTCAAGGTGCTGGGCCCCAACGCTACGGCCGCCGAGCAGATCGACCTGAGTTACAACCCCGAATACGGCGATACCAAGACCGGCAACACGGTGACGCTCAAGCGCCCGTTTTGCGTGCAGACGGGCGGCGATGGGTTTGAGCTGCAGCTTGCGAATACGACCAATATTAAAGGTCTCACTATCGAGCTGTATAAAGCCGAGAATCAGGGCCTAGGTGATACTCCCGACGTGAGCGGCACTGCGGGTGGCAAGCCCTATAGCATGAAAATGTCTGAAACGGATCTGCTGAAGAGCTTCACGCCCATCAACGACCCGGGCGACGGCCTGGCAGCCGTGCCGGGCGAGGGCGCAAGCGACCCTACATTCAAGGACTATCAAAACGTCCAGCGCAACGCGCGCCCGCTCTACCGTTTCAAGGTGTTCAGCAAAAGCGAACTCAACGCCAAGACACTCGACGGCTCGAATGGCAAGGACACGCTCAACTTTATCATCAAGCTTTCGTGGGACGAGAGCGCCAAAGAGACCGATGTGATCTACCTGATCGCGCGCAACACGAGCGGTAAGTAGGAGAGGGGGCGCACATGGAGAAGCGGGAGAAGCAGCAGGATGCCGAGCGCGAGCAGCTGGCAAAAAGCAAAAGCCTAGTCAAGAACAAGCTGGTTGTGGCGGCAATCGCACTTGTTTGCGCCGTGGCGCTCGTGATGGGTGGTTACTTTACCTATTCCGCCTACATCGCCAACGGATTTCTTAAGTCCGTCGCCGCGACGGGTACCGCTCAGAGCCTGTTTGCGAGCGATTTGCTCACGGGCTACATGGGTACGCCTAGCAGCGACGAGCTCGACCGTGCCCAGCGGATGCTAGTAATGAAGTGACGTACGTCTACAAGCAGGCGAGCAAAACATGAGAGAGACGGGTCGAGCCTAACAAAACCGACCCCAAAGATACGCTTGACGACGCGACGATGCATAGCTATCTCCAGAGTGCCTACTACAGCATCGAGCCGGAGAACGACAAGGGGGAAAGCATTGACACGCTTGAGCTGGACGCTGCCGTTTTTCAGGGCTTGGGTAATAAAGGTTACCCGTTCCGTGGCGTTATCGTTGGTAATCTGAGGGGCTCGTCGCAGGTAGCTACGCAGGCGGCTATCAAGATCCGCAACTCCAAGGACACAGGTGCGCTTTCTGGGTTGATCCCGTATAGCTACGGTAGCGTTGTGAGTAATCTGAACATTGAATACTCGGGCAAGGCGGCCTCTATTGCACATAAGAATAAAGACGCCTCTGGCGTGCCGGGCGCGTTTTTTGGCGGCGTGATCGGGTGCGTCCGCAGCGGGACCGATGGTTTGTATGAGAACGTAACGGATGGCATTTCCAACTATGTAACGGGGGCGAGTGAACTTGCCGAGGTTAAAGCTGAGGGCAATGCGATTACCTTCACCGACACGAAGGAGAATGGCAAATTCAAAACGCAGAACGCTGGTACTACGTTTAGCCTGCCCTTTACTGTTACGGTCAAAACGCAGGTTGAGCCGAGTCGGTTCTATGCGAACTATCGCTTGGTGATGACAGCGAGCCTGGTTAAGGGTGACATGGCGAGCGCAACGCCTCAATCGCCCGACTATGTGACCTATACGCTCACGAGGGTGAACCTCAACGGCATCGATCACTGATTCCGAAGCCGACTAGCTTCGCAAGGGGGGCGGCAACCACCCAGTTGCCGCCCCCCCCTAGTCTGCGCGATCCCAGTCTTGGACTCCGCTGGACAGTTAGTTCAGATACGTATAATTCCAGACCGCAGCAGGCGCATCCGGCGCTCGTTTTGGGGCAAAAAACAGTCCAGAACTATGGTTAGCTGGCCGATATGAGCTCGATTTGCATTTAGTGAGCTGCCAACGGGGCTTCTCAGGGGGCCAGAATAGAGTTTCGGCGCTGTCAAAAAATACGAATCTGAACTAACTGTCCAGCTGCCGCTGGAGAAAGGCGTTTTAGCTTTGCCGACTTCCCAGCATCTTTCCAGCTTTCCACTTAACTTAACATCTAGGGTGGAAAGCTGGAAAGTTAAGCGGAAAGCTGGAGAGTAAACGGAAGGCCCGCCGCGTTAACTTAGGGGCTAGGAGGGGTTAATAATTACGCAAACCATACCGAGCCAAACAAAAAGATATCAATCTGGTTGGTAAAACACCCTCAATGAGCTGCGAGCTAACTAGCTGCGTAAATAGAACGTAAAGAAATGTCGCAAATAAATGGCAAATGCCCAGATGCCGCCGTTGCTATTTTCAATTAACTGCTACGCGCGAACAGCAAAATGCTACTATCTAACATGCACGTAAGAAAGCAGATTAACGGTTAAGGCTAAGAAGTGGCAGGTATGTCAGAAGCAACTAGGACTCGCACGCATGCGCCTGAGGTTAGGCAGCGCGCCGTCGAGGTCCTCCAAGAGGGGGTCGGTCATCGCGCCCTCGCCGCGGAGCTTGGCATTCCCCAGGCAACGGCTCGTCAGTGGGCCCGCGCATATGCCGTGGGCGGTGCCGATGCCGTGCTCAACGCGGGCACTCACCATCACACGTATTCGTACGAGGTTAAGCTCGCCGTAGTTAAGGATCGCCTGGAAAACGGCATGACGGTTCGCGAGGCCATGATCAAACACCAGATTCCCAGCGAGTCTTCGGTTAAGGCCTGGTGCCGCCAGTATCGCGACGGCGGCGAGGCCGCGCTGGTTGATAAGCCGCGCGGTCGTAAACCACGCGCCAAGAAAGCGGAGTAGCGAAAACGTGCGCCTACGGGGTGCATTTTTTCTATCGCGATGCCCCTCTAAAGGCTCTTTCGGAGCAGAGGAGGTTGTCATGTAATGGGGCGCGCGCCCTGCACTGCCGCGACGGGGCCCGCCATATTGCTTCAATACGGACAGGCTTCTTACCTCGCACGTCTAAAGTTTCACAGTTGGCCGAAAGCCCGCCTTCAGGTGCTCAAATTAGCGCTATAACGTAATGCATGTATAGCGTTTTTGCATGGGGGAGTGATGGTATGACGCTACTGTATTTCCTTACCCTGTTTCCGCTGGTACCGGCGCTGGGCATGCTGCTTGCGCGCGGTGACCGTGCTCGCGATGCGGTAGGGCTTGTAGGCTCCGGCGTCATTATGGCGACAACGGTTGTAGTTGCCGTCTTATTTTTTGGCACGGGTCCGCAGAGCTTTGAGGTTGCCCCCGGCACCTCGCACGTGCTCTCGATCATCAGCTCCGTCATCGACGTGATCCTGTGCGCCGTCATCCTGTACAACGCGCATAAATATAAGAGTGTGCTTACCGGCGTGCTCGGCATCGTCCAGCTGGTGGGTTCGGTCGCCTTTGCGGCCATGACGCTGCCCGCGGTCGAAGCCGTCACCGCTACGCCGCTCTACCTGGATTACATGAGCGTGATCATGGTCCTCGCCGTTGGCATCGTCGGCAGCCTGATCTGCGTGTACGCCTTGGGCTACATGAAGGACTTCCAGGCCCACGACGAGCACGAGGCCGCACTGCGCGGGCAGACTGCGCCCGACCGTCGCCCGCAGTTCCTGGCGCTCATGTTCCTGTTCCTCTCGGCCATGTTCGTCATCGTGACGAGCGACAACCTTGAGTGGCTGTTCTGCGGTTGGGAAATCACCACCGTGTGCTCGTTCCTTATGATTGGCTACACGCGCACGCCCGAGGCCATTAAAAACGCCTTTACCCAGATCATCCTCAACATGCTGGGCGGCATCGCGTTTTTGGTCGGACTCATGTACCTGCACGTTAGCGGCATGCCGCTGACCATCTCGGGCATGATCGATCTTGCCGGCGCTGGTACCGCGCAATCTGCGCTGCTGGTGATGCCGGTCGTTCTGCTGTCGCTCGCCGCACTCACCAAGGCCGCACAGATGCCGTTCCACACCTGGCTGCTCGGCGCCATGGTTGCCCCCACGCCCACGAGCGCCCTGCTGCACTCGTCAACCATGGTCAAAGCCGGCGTGTTCCTGATGGTCAAGCTGAGCCCGCTCTATGCCATCTATCCCGTGACCGGCTTTATGGTTACGAGTGTGGGCGCCATCACGTTTTTGCTTGCTGCCCTCATGGCCATCTCGCAGAGCAACGCCAAACGCGTGCTCGCGTACTCCACTATTTCCAACTTGGGCCTCATCAGTGCCTGCTTGGGTGTCGGCGCGCCCGAGGCCGTATGGGCGGCCATCTTCCTGATCCTGTTCCATACGGTGGCCAAGTCGCTGCTGTTCCTGTGCGTGGGCACCGCCGAGCATCATATCGGCAGCCGTAACATTGAGGACATGGACGGTATGTTCAGCCGCATGCCGCACCTGACGCGTCTGATGATGCTGGGCATCATGGGTATGTTTGTGGCGCCGTTTGGCATGCTCGTTTCCAAGTGGGGCGCCCTGGTGGCGTTTGCGCAGACCGGCAACGTGCTCATGATCATGGTGCTTGCTTTTGGCTCGGCCGCGACGTTCTTCTTCTGGGGCAAGTGGCTTGCCAAGCTTTCGGGCGTCGACCCCACGGCTCAAAACGTTGAGGTCAATGTCCATAAGACCGAATGGATGGCGCTCAACACCATCGCCGCGCTGCTGATTCTGTGTTGCGTGGCGTTCCCGGTTATCTCGAGCGGTCTGGTGTCGCCTTACTTGGCCATGGTGTTTGGCCGCGTGCCGTACGTTATTGGCAAGGATGCCATGTATCTGATGGTGGTTATCGTGGCGTTTATTGCCGTGGTGCTGCTGACTTCATTCCGCGTGAGCAACAAGCCGCACGTAAACGTATATCTTTCGGGCGTGGGGACCGACAATTACCGCCATTTCCGTGGCTCGATGGGTCACGAGGTGAAGGCCGAAAAGCGCAATTGGTACTCGGAGGACGCCCTTGGCGAGAAGCGTATCGGCCCCGCGGGCAGCGTCGTGTGCTGCAGCATTATCTTGTTTGCGCTGCTGTGCTGCGCGTGGATCGGGCCCGAGAGACTTGCCATGAGCGCGCCCTCGGTGCTGCGCGGTAAGTATTTTGAAGGTTCGGGCGTCGTGGGCATATTTATTGGTACCGTGGCGTTCGCCCTGCTGGCGCCGCTTGTGGGCGGTTTGATCGACGGCGTTGACCGCAAGCTTTCGGCCCGCATGCAGGGCCGCGTGGGTCCGCGCCTGCTCCAGCCTTTCTACGACGTTGCCAAGCTGCTGCGCAAGGCCCCTGCCAGCGTAAACACCATGGATGATACCTACATGGCGTGCGCGCTCATCTTTACCGTGGTGGGCGGCGGCATCTTTGTGTCGGGTTCCAACACGCTGTTGTGCGCTTTTATGGTGACGCTCGCCGCGATCTTTGTGGTGTTGGCGTCCGCCTCGACGCAAAGCCCGTTTGCCCAGGTTGGCGCCGACCGCGAGCTGCTGCAGGTTATGAGCTACGAGCCCGCCGTTCTGCTGATGAGCGTGGGTCTGTATCTCGCCACCGATAGCTTCGACTCCATCGCCGTGACGGGGCAGTCGGCGCCCATCATCGCGTACAGTGCGCCCATTTTCTTGGCGCTGCTTGCGGTGCTCACCATCAAACTGCGCAAGTCGCCGTTTGACCTTTCGTACTCGCATCACGCGCATCAAGAGATTGTCCAGGGTGTCGCCACCGAGATGAGCGGCGGTACGCTGGCCAAGATGACCCTTATGCACTGGTGTGAGACCGTGCTGTTTTTGATGTGGGTGGGCATGTTCTTTGTCTGGGACAACCCGGTGAGCTGGGTCGTAGCCCTGGTCGTGATGGTTGCGACGTACTTTGTCGAGGTGCTGATCGACAACACCTTCGCACGCAGCACCTGGCGCAGCTGCTTTAAGCTCGGCTGGGGCGTGGCGCTGGTGTTTGGCCTGCTCAACCTTATGCCCATCCTCGTTGACGTGTTTATTTAGGAGGCGGCATCCATGGATCAAAAAATGTCGCGCTCGCCGTGGGTTATTCATTACGACGGCTCGAGCTGCAACGGATGCGATATCGAGGTGCTGGCCTCGCTCACGCCGCTGTTCGATGCGGAGCGCTTTGGCGTGGTCAATACCGGCAACCCCAAGCATGCGGACATCTTTTTGGTGACGGGGTCGGTCAATGCCCAGAACCTGCCCGTCGTGCGCCAGATTTACAACCAGATGCTCGAGCCCAAGTGCGTGGTGGCCTGCGGCATTTGCGCGTGCTCGGGCGGCGTATTCCGCGATGCCTATAACGTGATCGGCGGCGTGGACCGCGCGATTCCCGTGGACGTGTACGCGCCCGGATGCGCCATCCGCCCCGAGACCGTGATCGATGCCATCGTGGAGGCGTGCGGCATTCTGGACCAGAAGGAGGCCGTGATGCGTGCCGGTGGCGACCCGCTCACCGTGGGAGGTGCCGCTACCTGGGACGGTGGCGTTGAGTTGGGCGAGGACGGGTTTGTGGCAGTTGCGGGGGCCGGCGACACGCCCGCTGGGACGCCCGCCGCGCCCGTCGCTGCAAAGGAGGCCGAGTAATGCAAAAGGCTATCTATACCACCGTTGGGATCGACGAGCTCCTGTCGCATGTCCAGGCGCTCAAGGGCGTCGGCGCGCGCTTTGTGCAAATGCACGCCGAGCGCAACGTCGACGACGGCACGTATCGCTTGGTCTATACGTTTATCAACGTTCGTGCTGCTCAGGAGCATATTGTGCAGGACGGCAGCTATGCGATTGAGAACCTGGTAGTCGAGGGCATCGACCAGTACCAGGAGATTCCGTCCATCAGCTCGTACTATCCGGCGGTGTTCCCGTTTGAAAACGAAGCGCACGATCTGTTTGGGCTTGCCATCACCGACATGCAGATTGACTTTAAGGGCTTTTTCTACCAGGTTTCGACTGCTGAGCCCATGAGCGTTATCACGCCCGAGGTGAAGGCCGCGCGCGAGAAAGCCATGAAGGTCCGTGCCGCCGCCGAGGCCAAGGCGCGCAAGGCCGCGGCCGAGAAGGCCGCCGCGGCTGCGGCTGCTGCGGGGGAGGGCGCTGC
>NZ_QSTQ01000016.1:0-61102 GCF_003438275.1 Collinsella sp. OM07-12 | reverse complement strand
CACAGCGTGATGTCCGCATCGGGCGCATGCGACTCCGTCACCGAGTTCTGCCCCACAAGCGTCACGACCAGGTCGCCGCCGGCGCCGATAGCATCGCCCGCGTAGCCGTCGAGCTCCAGATGGCCGGCATCGGTCCAGGACCAACCGGGGCCCGACACGCCCGGCTCGCGGTACGTCGCGCCCGCGATGAACAGGCTCTCCGCGCCCGCGGCACAGGAAGGCCCGCCCAGCAAGACGCATAGGCAGGCCATAGCGACGATCGCAATGTGATGACGGCCGGTGTGGGACTCGGCGGCAAACATACCCGCTCCGATCTTCGCAGGAGCCAATAGAATGTGCACCAGAAAATGCCCTGGTGGCAGCGACTATTAGTTTAGCGAGATCGATGAGGGGGCAAAGAGAAATCGCGTGGACGATGTCCACAATTAGGTGTAAATCGTTTTGCCAGTCGGTGAAAGGAAGGATCAATAATTCCAGACGAAAAAAACACAGCGTTCATCTGCTGTTTCTTTCAGCGAAATAAGCGAACGACATGCCAAGCTTTTGAGCGATAACCAGGTGAGCGGCGATCCATGCACGCTTCTGCCTAAGTCAACAACGACGAACCCAGCATGCGAAGCGGACTGCAGCGCAAGCGGAGGAGCGCCGAGCCCTTGAGTTCAGGCGCTGCCGAACATAACGTCCCCCGGTGCCCCCGCTGACGAGGATTGTCGTTGGTACGGTTTCATTGAAGATGGAACCTCTATCGCTTCTTGATCACCTTCGCAGGCACGCCCGCGACGACCACGCCCTCGGGTACGTCGCGCGTGATGACCGCGCCTGCGCCCACGATGGAGTTCGACCCCACCGTGACCCCGCTCATGACCTGCGCACCGTAGCCCACCCACACGTTGTCGCCGAGTACGATGTCCGCCTCGTCGTGCCCTTGGCGGTTCACGGGGACGTCGGGGTCGGAGTGGCGGTGCATGTCGGTGCGCAGGTGCACGGCGTAGGACACGAGGCAGTCGTCGCCGATGACGATCTTAGCCCCGGGCGAGGCGCACAGCATGCCACCGTTCACGTAGGAATTGCGTCCAATTGTTATGTTCTCAGGATGGCTCAGCGAGACACCCCCCCCCACGTAACTATTCTCCCCGCAGCGGCACAGCGAGGTCTTGTAGGTCCCTAGGCACCTCATGCGGAGTCTCTCGAGGTTGTAGAAGAGCCAGCCGAGGGCGCGAAGCAGCATGCGAATCATCTCCCGACGAAGGACTTGAGGTAGCCTGCGAGCGCGCGCAGCCTAGACGGGCCATACAGCGCGAGTGAGAGGACGAGCAGCGCAGCATCGATAGCGAGCCGAAGGGCCAGTCGATCGGGCAGCGCGAGTGCGACGACGCAGACTGCGACGTAGGGCAGAAGCCCCCTGAGCATGAACGAGCGGTCGCGTATGCTCTGGTAGTAGTGCTCGCCTATCGCCGTCTTGAGCGCGAGGCCCACGGCCGCCGCGCCCCCGACCGAGACGGCTCCGCCGCCCAGCCCGAGCACGGGCACGAGCGCCAGCGAGAGCGCCACGCTCGAGGCGAGCGTGGCGGCAGAGATCAGCAGATTCAGCCCCGACTTCATCTTGAGGTTGATGCCCACCCCCGCCGTCTCGCCGATGGTGTAGCACAGAGGCCCCAGCGCTAGAAACGGTACAAGGCGCGCCCCCGCGGCGTAGTTCGGCTTGAACAGCAGGAACGCGAGGTCGACGATCATGGCGAGCAGCATGCAGGCGCTCACCGCCACCATGACCACGGCCTCGTGTACGCGCATGATTTTCCCCTGCTCGTCGCGCGCATGCTGGTAGACGTAGGGAGCCCAGAAGGCGTTGAAGCCGCTCTGGATGAGGTTGACGGCCAGTGACACGGTGAGGGCCGCCGTGAACACGCTGATGTTGGAGAAGCCCATGAGGGAGCGGATAGCGAACTGCGGCACATAGTTGGTGAGTATCGCGACCAGCCCCGACGCCAAGAGAGGCAGCGAGAAGCGGGCCTCGTCGCAGTAGAGGGAAGCCTCCCCGCGCAGGTCAGGGGCGGCGAGCTGCGCGCGCTCGTGCGCGGCGGCGGCCACCAGGATCGGCAGACAGGCGAGCGCAACCCAGCCGACCGCCACTACGTAGCTCGTGGACACGACCGCCGAGACGATGTAAAGACCCTTTTGGATGACCGATACGGCGCCGGCAAAGATGGTGTAGCCCCACACGTCCTCCGCCATCCGGTAGCGCAGCGAGAAGAACCTGAGCGCGACGACGCACAGCGTGACCAAGCAGATCATCGCCGTCGCTGGCATGCCGACCTCCCCGAACAACCACACCGACAGCGAGTCGTCGAACGCCCACGCCACGAGGCCCGCGGCCACGACGACGCACAAGCACGCCGAGACGCTAAACGTCAGCAGCCTCCTGCGCTGCCCCTCGTCCTTTGCGAGTGGGTAGAAGCGCACGTAGCCCTGGTCGAGCCCGAGGCAGAACAGGGTAAGCAGGACGTTGGTTACCGAGAAGAAGAAGTTGATCTTGCCGAGCGCGTCCTGGTCGTACAGGTGCGTCGACACCGGAACGACGACGAGCGAAAGCACCGCGCTCACGACGCTCACCATCGAGAAGCCGACTATCTTGCCGAGCAGGCCCCCGCGACTCATGAGCCGTCACCCCCGCGCGCAGTTCGCAGTGAGGAGGCCGAGACCGAGATCCCCAGCACCACCCAGAAGAGCAATCCAACGTCGAAGTTGTTCTGCGTGAGCGACACTTCGAGGCACTCGTGCACGAGCACGCCCACCAGCAGGGAGGCACCCACGCACGCCTGCCAGCCGCCTTCCTTCCCGAGGCGCTCCAAGACGAGCCATAGGAGGAGGAGCACAAACACGAGGCCGACCGCGCCGGACTGAAGGATGGTCTGCAGGTAGAGGTTGTGCGAGGAGAAGGACGTCTCGTACACCATGCTTGGGACCATGGAGAGCCCCAGGCCGAACACCTCGTGCCCCTTCACGGCGTCCAAGATCATCTTCCAGACGACCTCGCGGCCCGAGAAAAAGTTCTTGTTCAGCCACTCGCGCGACAACATCTCCAGGGAGTAACCCAGCTGCGTGCCGATCAGCGAGGGGTAGACGACCGTGAAGGCAAGCACCGCGACGAGCACGACGAAGAAGGCAACGCGCGCCACTGCGAGAAACGACCGTTTCTTGGAGACTGCGTGCAGCAGATAGGGTAAGGCCACTACCACGAGAAGCGCGAGCATCGCCGAGCGGCTGTTCGCGAACAGGAGCAGGACGAGCGCCATGGCGAAGACGCATAGGTCGGAGACCTTCGGCTTCGGCCCATCCATGGAGAGTAGCGAAAGGGCGCAGGCGCAAATAAGCACGACGGCGAACGCGTTGCTGTGGACATAGAATGCAGCGTAGTAGTTCGTGACCCGTCCGGACACAAACCAGTAGACCAGGGCAGCGAAGAGCAGGGCGGCGAAGAGCCTCTTAACCTTTGACACGCGCGCGGGCGTCCATTCATAGCTCGAGAAGGCCAGGAGTGTCGCGAGATAGACCGCAGTCTGCACGAGGCGCTCCGCCGCGCTGCCGCCATTCAGCAGCCAGCATATGATTAGATAGCAGAAGAGTCCGACGGATGTCCAGACAAGCCCCCCGTCGAGCCTCATCTTGGTAGCCCCGGCCGAGGCTACGAGGAGCAAGAGCAGGTCCAGCGCAAGGATTGCGGCGTAGAGGGGCGTCTTGAGCGACGAGAGCGCGGCGATCGGCAGGCAAACCAAGCATACGAGGAGGAGGAAGACTATCGTGTTCTCCTCCCGCTCGACCTCCCGCGCCCTCACCAGCGCGCGCACGCGCCCCTTTTCTCGCGAGGGGATCAGGCCCGACCCCCTCGGGCCCGCTCCGCAAAAAGATATGTCAGCAGCACCGCGCATCCGCGCCCCTTTTCTTGATGAGCCGTGCCGGAACCCCACCAACGACGGAGTACGGCTCGACGTCCTTGGTCACGACGGCGCCAGCGGAGAGGATGGAGTGCGCACCCACGTTCACGCCGGGCAGGATGGTGACGCGCCGACCAATCCACACGTCGTCCTCTATGGTCACGGGGCGGTAGTCCTCGTAGCCCTGCTCAATCATGGGCACGTCAACGCGGTCGTGCCTGTGATTGCGGGTAAGCACAACGCAATCCGGCCCCATCATCACGTCGCGACCGATGGTCACCGGCCCGAAGCACTCCGAGTCAATGCCCACCGACGAGCGGTCGCCCACAACGAGGCGAGAGTCGAACTCCGCGCCGTGCTCGATGTTCACGTCACGGCCCAGCTTACAGCCCATCAATCGAGCCACCCCGCCCCGCAGCTTCTTGGCCGGCGGGAAGCGGCGCGAGCGCGGCAGCAGTTTCGCAAGCATGCAGTACAGGCCCCTCGCGACCTTCTCCCTCATCGCGCTTCCTCCATGTTCCTACGGTAAATCTCCTCCACGCGGTCGAAGCAGACGCCCACCTCGTAGGCGCGCTCCACGTAGGCTCGGCCCTCGGCCCCCATGCGGGCGCGGCGAGCCGGGTCGTCGGCAAGCGCCTCCAAGGCATCGGCGAGGGCCGCCGGGTCGCGCCGGGGCGTGACGACGGCCGTGTGCCCGCCGTCGCAGGCCTCCATAAGGCCAGGGATGTCCGATATGATAAGTGGGGTTCCGCTCGCCTGCGCCTCGACCGCGGAGACGCCAAAGCTTTCGCTTTCGCTTTCGCTTTCTACTATTGCGATGTCGAGGCCCGCCCACTCCCGCGCGGCCTCCTCCTGCGGGATGAAGCCGAGCCAGTCGAGGTACCCGTCCATGCCGAGCCTCGTGGCGAGTGCCTTCAGCTCGGCCTCCATGGTGCCCTTGCCCGCGATGCGCACGCGCACGCCCAGGTCTGGCCTGCGGTCATGCAGGAGCGCGCAGCCGCGCAGCAGCGTGTCGATGCCGTACTTGCGTTCAAGCGCCTTCACGGTGCCCACCACGAGGCCCTCGTGGGGCTCACGCTTGCGAGGCGAGAAGAGCCCCATGTCCACGCCAAAGGGCGTTATCTCGAAGTCGCGCCCCGTGTACTTGGCACACTCCTCGGCCATAGCGCGGCTCGTGGACATGAGCCAGGCAGGCTTGGCGAGCGAGCGCCGGACGACGGCGCGGTGCAGTGGGGACTTGCGCGGGAAATCGTAGACGTCGGAGCCCCAGACCGAGAGGTAGTACGGGCGCCTGCACGCGAGCGACGCCACAAGCCCGTAGCTCGAGGCATAGTGAGCGTGCACGACGTCGGGGTCCAGCTCCTCGATGAGGCGGCGCGCCACGCCGACGGTGGAGAGGTAGCCGAGCTTCTGCAACTCCGAACCCTGGCGGGCGCTGGGGTTTTGCAGGTAGTGGACGGTGACGTTTTTCAGTTCGCGGATGGCTTCGGAGCGGCACTCCTCAAGGGAGAGGACGTGAACCCCGTAGCCCCGGAGCGAAAACTGGGACGCCCACTTGTAGGTGTGGTAGTTGTCGGCATTCGCTAAGTAACATATCGTCGTGGTCTTCTGCCGCACTACAGCCTCCAGTACCGGTACCCAGCGAACTCCGCCTTAGGCAGGACGCTCTTCACGTCCACGAGCACCTTCTCGGCGTCGGGCTTGTCGGCGAAGAGGGCCTTCACGTCGTCGCTGCTCATATCGCGGAACTGGCGGTGCGCCACCGCGACGATGAGGCAGTCGAGGTCGCGCAGCTCCTCCATGGGAACAAGGTCAACCCCGTAGGCAGCCTTGGCGTCAGCCGGGTCAGCCCAGGGGTCGCAGACCTGGGGCGCGATGCCGTACTGGCGCAGGCGAGCGAGAATGTCGTCCACCTTGGAGTTGCGCACGTCGGGACAGTCCTCCTTGAAGGTGAGTCCAAGCACGGCCACGCGCGACTTCGCGGGGGCAAGCCCGGCCTGTACCATCTCGCGGATGGCCGCGTCGGCCACGAATCCGCCCATGCCGTCGTTCACCTTGCGGCCGGAAAGGATAATCTGGCTGTGGTAGCCGAGCTTCTCGGCCTCGTAGGTGAAGTAGTAGGGGTCGACGCCGATGCAGTGCCCGCCCACCAGGCCCGGTCGGAAGCCCAAGGCGTTCCACTTGGTGTTCATGCCCTCGATGACCTCGGAGGTGTCGATGCCCATGCGGTCGAACACCATCGCGAGCTCGTTCATGAAGGCAATGTTTATGTCGCGCTGCGAGTTCTCGACGACCTTCACGGCCTCGGCGGTCTTGATGGTCGAGACCGGGAAGGTCCCAGCGGCGATCACGATGTCGTAGACCCTGCGGATGAGCTCGGCGGACTCGTCGTCCATGCCCGAGACCACCTTGCGGATGGTCGTAAGGGTATGCACGCGGTCGCCGGGGTTGATGCGTTCGGGGCTGTAGCCCACCTTGAAGTCCTCTCCGCACCTGAGGCCGGATTCACGCTCGAGAATCGGCACGCAGACGTCCTCGGTGACGCCCGGGTAGACGGTGGACTCGTAGACCACGATGCTGCCGGGCTTCAGGTGCTTGCCCAGCGTCTCCGACGCGCCGATGACGGGCGTTAGGTCGGGCGTCTTGTCCTGGTTCACGGGCGTGGGCACGGCCACGATGTGGAAGCGGGCCTCCTCTAGGCGCGTCGGGTCGGCCGTGAAGTCCACGGTCGTGTGAGCCAGGGCCTCGTCGCCTACCTCATTGGTGGCATCGTGGCCCTGCTTGTACTGCTCGACCTTGGCCTCGTTGATGTCGAAGCCGATGACGGGGACGTGCTTGGCGAACTCGACGGCGATGGGCATGCCAACGTAGCCGAGGCCTACGAGCGAGAGCTTGGCGTCACCTGCGAGCAGATCTTCGTAAAGGGTTGTGAACATTTAAAAACTTCCTATTCTCTTGAGGGTTGCGTGGAACATCTGCCAGAACAGACAGTAGGCGGCGTACGGTAGCCACAGCCGCTCGATCTGTCTGTAGAGCATCCATGTGTTGCGGACGGCGGAGAGCTTGTTCGAACTGAGCGAGCCCGCCCGCTTACGGTTCGCCGCGAGTACTTCGTCGAGGCCGTGCAGCCTGTGGCCCGCCTTGATGACCTGGAGCCATGTGGCGGCGTCCTGCCTTTTGCGGATGTCGGGCATCACGAGAAGCGCCCGGTCCACGACGGCGGTGTCGAACATGACGGTGTGGCTGCACGTGGGCGGCTTGGTGAGGAAGCGGTGGTAGCCCACCTCGGCGTCCACGTGGACGTAGTTGCGATGATCCCCGTCCTCGTTCACCGTCTCGTAGGAGGTAAAGCACGCGCCTATGCGGCGGTCGCGCATGAAGCCGAGCTGGCGCTCGAGCTTCTCCGGCATCCAGTAATCGTCGGAGTCGAGGTAGGCGATGAAGCGGCCGCGCGCGTTCTCGAGGGCTCTGTTGCGGGCCTTGGCAGCGCCGCCGTTCTCGGGCTGTCGAAAAACGCGGAAGCGCGGGTCGCGGGCGGCGTAGGCGTCGGCCATCGCCGCGGAGCCGTCCGCGGAGCAGTCGTCCACGAGGATGGCCTCCCAGTCAGGCACCGTCTGCGCGACGAGCGAGTCCAAGGCCTCGGGAAGATACTTCTCGCAGTTGTAGAGCGGGATGATCACGCTCACCAAGGGCTTTGCATCCATGGTCATCGCCCAGTCCTCCTTTTTCCAAACATGGCACCGAAAGTGCCTGTAAAACATTTCCAGTCCATTCCGAAGCAACGGTTCCGCACGTAATGGAGCTCGATCTTCTGGCGCAGGCCACTCTCAAAGGTCGCGCCGTTGCGCTCAGTGGCCTGCCATAGGCCCGTGATGCCCGGGGCAACGCTCAACAGCTCTTCCTTCTCCTCGTCGGAGAAGTGCTGTTCCAGCTCATCACGTGTGATGGGACGTGGTCCGATAACGGACAAATCGCCCTTGAGCACGTTGAGGAACTGCGGCACCTCGTCGATGGAGCACTTACGGATGAACCTGCCCACCCTGGTGATGCGCGGGTCATCGTCGACCTTGCGCTCAACTTCCCACTGGTGCAGCTGCTCGGGACTCAGGTACTTGTGTACGTCGCTGGCGTCTGCCACCATGCTGCGGAGCTTAAGCACGCGGATCACCCGGCCTCCCCTGCCCACGCGCTCCTGCGTGTAGACCGGGCAGCCCGGTGACTCCGCGCATATCGCAGCGCAGACACAGGCCATGGGAATCGCCAGCACCGCGGTGCATCCGGCGCTGAAAGCTATGTCGAATGTTCTCTTGCATATGCGGTAGAAGAGGGTCCCCGTAGGTTTCCTAGGCATGGGCTAGCACCCCGCCAACGAAAAAGTCTCGGGAGATGCCTCTAGCAGGCACCCCCCCCCGTTATCATTTCGACGACCGTGAGCGCTACGATCTTCAGGTCGGTGGCCACACCGCGCTTAGCGATGTACTCAAGATCGCGGCGGACCATGCCGTCGAAGTCGGTATCGTTGCGCTCCGTCACCTGCCACCAGCCGGTGATCCCAGGCTTTACGGCCAGGCGCTGCAGGTCGTACTCGGTGTACTCCGCGACCTCGTTCGGCAGCGGCGGGCGCGGGCCCACGACTGACATCTGGCCCAGGAACACATTGAGGAACTGCGGGAACTCGTCGATGGAGTGCTTGCGGATGAACCTCCCGATCCTGGTGACGCGCGGGTCGTCCTTCATCTTGAACATGGCGCCGGCGATCTCGTTCTGCTCCTTGAGCTCGGCGAGACGCTCGTCGGCGTCCTTGTACATGCTGCGGAACTTCCACATGCGGAAGGTAGTCAGGCTGCCGTCGGGTCGGGTCTGGCCCACGCGGATCTGGCTATAGAAGGGGTTGCCCGCGCTCTCCAGGCGGATGGCCGCAGCCAAAATCAGGCTCGGAATGGCGATGACGGCCAGCACACAACCGCTGAACACGATGTCGAAGGCGCGCTTGACGGCGCGGTAGGCAAGGCGCGAGTTGTCCCAGTCCATGATGGATTGCATGGCCTTATATCGACCGGCGCCTTCACGCCGGTCCATGGCCTGAGCAATCAGCGCCGCCCCTACGGGCGCATTGCTCTCTGTCACTTCTTTATTAGCAGTCACGATAAAACTTACGTCCCTGTCCCCAGGAACCCCCCCCCCGTCCATGAATTCAAAAAACGAATGATTTGCCGGTGCAACGTCTCCCTTACGTTTTGCTGGGCACGTCGAGCGCAAGCAGCTCCCTAAATGCGGAGTCGCCTTCGCCTACGTCCACCAGGCACCAGCGCTTATGACGGTCGATCTTTTTAACTCGGGCCTCTTGCCCCACCAAGGGACCCTGTTCTATGTGCAGTACGCCGTCTTCTATGCGCGCGACGCTGTTGCGTACCACGCCGTCATCGTCCAGCACGCTGCGGTACCAGTCCTGCGCATCGTCCGGCATGGGCATGTACGCCCGCTCCCTACTGCCGGCGATGCGGCAGCCAAAGCTCAGCTGAGCCAGGGCCCTATCGAGAGAAGCGGCATCGTGCGTGGCGACGAAGAAATATTCCTTGTACATAGGTTTGGTTTGGAGCGACCAGGCGCCATCCCGCTTAAACCAGAACTCCTTTTGCATCACAAAAGCGTCCTGCATCAGCTCGTGCGGGATAATGCGGCGGACCTTTTCGCAGGTCTCACGCTCTTTACCGTTGGGGGTGTGGACCAGATACCAGCGGACGCGGCCGTGTTGGCTGTTGATGGTGGCGCCGTTAAAAGCGCCCGGCAACTGCTCTTGGCGCCGTGCCGTCTGTTCCATGTTCTCGCCCCCTCTTTTGGCTTTGCGATGCACGCAAATGCAGGGGCGTTTAGAACAGGCTTCTCGCTCGCAGCTAGGCGCAGTCGCAAAAGTACAGGTTTTTGTATCTTTCGACTGACGACATTATACGAGCAATTAATCAGCGTTTGCCCAGATTACGCAAAATGTACTGCTAGTAGGTACATCTCCATACCCCTCTATAAAAACCTGTACCTTTTTGTGCAACAAAAAAAGCCGCTCAACCAGCGGCTTTTCTAATTTCGTCATGAAAAAAGGCGACCGCCCTTTGTGGACGGTCGCCTTTGTTAATTGTTGTGAAGTTTGCCTTAGGCGCGAGTCTTGATCTCCTCGAGCACCTTGGCAACAAACTCGTCAACGCTCATCTGAACGGTCTCGTTGGAGCGATCGCGGACGGAGATGTTGCCGGCCTCGACCTCCTTCTCGCCCAGGATGAGCATGTAGGGCACGCGGTCGATGCTGCGGGCCTCGCGGATCTTGTAGCCGATCTTCTCGTCGCGATCGTCGCAGACCACGCGAATGCCGGCCTCCTCCAACTTGGCGCATACCTCGTGAGCGTAGTCGCGGCTCTTCTCAGAGACGGGAAGTGCCTTGACCTGCACGGGGGCCAGCCAGGTGGGGAACTTGCCCGCAAAGTGCTCAATCAGAATACCAATGAAGCGCTCGATGGAGCCAAAGCACACGCGATGCAGCATGATGGGGCGCTTCTTGGTGCCGTCAGCGTCAACATACTCCAGGTCAAAGTTGAGCGGCATCTGGAAGTCGAGCTGGACGGTGCCGCATTGCCAGGTACGGCCGAGCGAGTCCTCCAGGTGGAAGTCGATCTTGGGGCCGTAGAAGGCGCCGTCGCCCTCGTTGACCTCGTAGTCCATGTGCAGCTGCTCCAGAGCGGTACGCAGGCCTTCCTCAGCGCGCGCCCAGTCCTCGTCGGAGCCCATGGAGTCCTCGGGGCGGGTGGAAAGCTCAACGTGGTACTTAAAGCCAAACTTTTGGTACACGGAATCGATGAGGTTGACCACGCCCACGATCTCGTCGGTCAGCTGGTCGGGACGCACAAACAGGTGGGCGTCGTCCTGGTTAAAGCAGCGCACACGGAACAGGCCGTGCAGGGCGCCGCGCAGCTCGTGGCGGTGCACCAGGCCAATCTCGCCGGCGCGAATGGGCAGCTCGCGATAGGAGTGCGGCTTGGAGGCGTACACCAGCACGCCGCCCGGGCAGTTCATGGGCTTAATGCAGTACTCTTCGTCGTCGATGACGGTGGAGTACATGTTGTCCTTGTAGTGGTCCCAGTGGCCCGAGGTCTTCCACAGCTGCTTGTTCATGATGAGCGGCGTGGAGATCTCCACGTAGCCGGCCTTGTGGTGGATCTCGCGCCAGTAGTCCAGCAGCGTGTTCTTAAGGATCATGCCGTTGGGCAGGAAGAACGGGAAGCCAGGGGCCTCGTCGCGCATCATAAAGAGGTCCATCTCGCGGCCGATCTTGCGGTGGTCGCGCTTCTTGGCCTCCTCCAGCATGTGCATGTGCTCGTCGAGCTCTTCCTTGGTGGCAAAGGCGACGCCGTTGATGCGGGTGAGCATCTTGTTGTCCTTGTCGCCCTTCCAGTAAGCACCCGAGACGCCGGTAAGCTTAAAGGCCTTCAGGGCCTTGGTGTAGCAGATGTGGGGACCGACGCACATGTCGATGTAGTCGCCCTGCTGGTAGAAGGTGATGCGGGCGTCGTCGTCCAGGTCGCCGATGTGCTCGACCTTGTACTTCTCGCCGCGCTCCTCCATAAGGGCGATGGCCTCGGCGCGGGGCTTCTCGTACACGGTGAACTTGAGATTCTCCTTGACGATCTTTTTCATCTCGGCCTCGATCGCGGGGAAGTCGTCCTCGCTGATCTTGACGCCCTCGGGCAGGTCGACGTCGTAGTAGAAGCCGTTGTCGGTCGCGGGGCCGTAGGCAAAGTCGGCCTGGGGGTATAGGCGCTTGATGGCCTGCGCCATGATGTGCGCGGCGGAGTGGCGGATGACGTGCGTGACCTCGTCCTGCGGGAGCTCGGCCACCGAACCGTCATTGTAGAGTGCCTTCATGGGTATGTTTTCTCCTCTCGGATGCCTGATGCAAGTGCGTGCTATGCGCTCGGCGTTTTTGACTTGCATCATTATAGGCAGGTTGCCTTGGTATACAAGCGCCCGCCGCACCTTAATGGCACGGCGGGCGATTTTCTACGCATGCTTCATCGTGTGGGGCGGGTTGCGCGTGTGGCTCGCACGGGATGCGCGGTGCCCGTGGCTTGCGGCCGGCCCGGCGATGGATGCGCTACTGAATGCGAGTTCGGCAGTAGGGGCAGACCTTCCAGTGCGCATCGAGCGGGCGATGGCAGCTGGGGCATACGTTGCGAACCTGGGTGTCGCACACCGGGCAGACGACGAAGTCCTTCTCGATGGGCGCGCCGCACTGCGGGCAGGTGCCGTACTGGGCAAGTTGGCGCTCGCGCAGGGCCATGTCCAGCTCCTGCTCCTCGCGGTCGGACGCATAGGAGTGCGGGCGCAGGACCAGGTAGGCGATGAGGCCTACAAACGGGATGAGGGCGATGATGCCCCATGCCACGTAGGCGCTGGCGCCGCGGCGGCGAGCGTCGATGAACACATAGACGACCGACAGCACATACAGGGCGATGATAAAGCCAACGAAGGCATAGACGACGCCCATGAGCTGCGGCGACATGAGCTCGGAGATGTACTTGGACATTACGGGTACCTTTCGGAATATTTACAGTATGGTCAAGTTTACCACGGGGTTTGTTTATATGGGACCACGGCTAGGGGCGGGGCTGGCGCGGACACAAACATCTCAATCTGTAACTGGTGGAAGCGGAATCCGGGTCTAGGTGTTACAGATCGAGACGCAGGGGCCCCTCCCCAACTTCAATCTCGATCTGTAACACGTAGGACCGTAATTCCTCTCTTACTGTTACAGGTCGAGACAAACGGTTGCCGTAGCTGTCGGCAGACGAGGTTATCGACGTTACTGAGTCTCCCCTCGTCTGCCGTTAGCGGGTACAGCGGGGCTGTTCGCCGCATTGCCGCCGCACTGAGGGTGTGCAGACCGTAGGATAGTCTTATTGACAGCCTGTCAACTCGTCTGGGAGGCACTGTGACAGAAACGTTTGATATCGCGATTGTCGGCGCGGGCATCACCGGATGCGCCATCGCGCGGCAGCTCGCGCGCTATGACCTGTCCATTTGCGTGGTCGAGGCGGCTAACGATATTGCGCTGGGCGCGTCGAAGGCCAACGGCGGCCTGGTGCACGCTGGCTACGATCCGGCGCCGGGCACGGTTAAGGCCCAGGTCAACGCTCGTGGTTGTGAGCTGTACGGTACGTGGGCGCAGGAGCTGGGCTTTTTGTTCCGTCGCACCGGATCGATGGTGTTGGGCTTTAACGACGAGGACCGCGCGCATCTGGAGCAGCTGCGGTGCAACGGCCTTGCCAACGGCGTGCCCGAGCTGTCGATCATCGGACCCGACCGCATCCACGAATTAGAGCCGCGCGCCAGTGCCGATGCAACGTGCGCGTTGTGGTGCCCCTCCACTGGCTTTGTCGACCCGTTTGAGGTTGCCATCGCCGCGCTGGAGAACGCCGTGGCCAACGGGGTGACGTTTATGCGCTCCGCACCGGTGGAGGCGATTGAAGTCGCAGGCTCGGGCGACGACGCGCGCTTTACGCTGGCGACCCCTGCTGGCAGCGTGCGCTGCCGCTACCTGATCAACGCCGCGGGCAACGGCGCCGCCGACATCTCGCATATGGCGGGCGCCGAGGAGTTCCAGATGGTCTGGCGTCAGGGCAACATCGTGGTGCTGGACAAGGAGCCGCGTGCGCTTATGCCGCTCTACCCCGTGCCCACGCCGTTGTCCAAGGGCGTTATCGTCACGGGCACGGTCCACGGCAACACCGTGATCACCGCCACGGCTGCCGTGCGTGAGCCGGGCGACACGCAGACCTATGCGAGCGATGTGAACGCGCTGCTGACCGGCGCGCGCAAGCTGGTGCCCGATCTGGACACGCGCCGCGTGGTGCGCGCGTTTGCCGGCGGGCGTCCGGTCATTCAGGGAACGAACGACTTCTTTATTGGACAGTCGGCCGTGGTGCCGGGGCTTTTCCAGGCGGCGGGCATTCAGTCGCCGGGTGTGGCAAGCGCGCCAGCCATTGCCGAGCGCATGGAGCACGTGATGCGCAAGGCGGGCGTTGCTTTGCGCGGACGGGCCGATTGGGATCCGATTCGACACGCGCCGGACGACTTCGACCGAGCGCCGCTTGCACGCAAGGAGGAGCTCATTGAGTCCGACCCTGCATGGGGGCAGATCGTCTGCCGCTGCGAGACAGTGCCCGAGGCCGAAATCGTGGCCGCGATTCGATGCCGCCCGGGTGCGGTTTCGGTCGAGGGCGTCAAGCGGCGCTGCCGTGCGGGCATGGGTCGGTGCCAGAGTGGCTTTTGCCAGAGCCGCGTAGTGGCGATCCTAGCGCGCGAGCTGGGCTGCGACCCCAGCGAGGTGCTGTTGGAGGACGCTGGCTCATGGCTCGTTGAGGGACCTTTGAAGGGGGTGCGCTAGGATGGCGGAATTCAAATCGAGCGCGATTGATGGCGATGGCGTTGAGGCCGTGGCAACGCAGGCCTTCGACGTGGTCGTTATCGGCGGCGGACCTGCCGGCATGGCGGCCGCGCTTTCCGCGCATAAGGCCGGCGCGCACGTGGCCATCGTGGAGCGCGAGCAGCATCTGGGTGGCATCCTGCGACAGTGCATTCACCCGGGCTTTGGACTGTCGCACTTTAAGCAGGAACTCACCGGTCCCGAGTACGCGCAGCGCTTTATCGACCAGGTGCGCGCGACCAACATTGCGCTGTTCTTGGACAGCATGGTGATAGGGGTTGATTCGGGCGAGTCCGCGGAAGACGCCGCGGTCCACACCGTCACGCTCATGAGCCCCACCGGTATGCTGCAGCTCATCGGGCGCGCGGTCGTCCTTGCCATGGGTTGCCGCGAGCGCACGCGCAGCGAGATCAAGATCCCCGGCAGCCGACCCGCCGGCGTGTTTACGGCCGGCCTAGCGCAGCGATACATCAATATCGAGAACCTCAAACCCGGCTCGCGCGCCGTCATTTTGGGCTCGGGCGACATCGGGCTGATCATGGCGCGCCGCTGCACGCTCGAGGGGATTTCGGTCGAGGGTGTGTACGAGCTCATGCCGTACGCCAACGGCCTGCGTCGCAATGTTAAGAACTGCCTGGAAGACTTTGGCATTCCACTGCATCTGTCTACCACGGTCACGCGTGTGATCGGGCACGATCGTGTGGAGGCTGTCGAGGTAAGCCAGGTCGACGAGCATCTTGCACCCATTCCGGGAACCGAGCGCATCGTTCCGTGCGACACGCTACTGCTTTCGGTGGGCCTGATTCCCGAGAACGAGCTTTCGGTTGCCGCGGGCGTGGAGCTGGACCCACGTACGCGCGGCGCCGTGGTGGACCAGAGCCTGCAGACGGGCGTGCCGGGCATATTTGCCTGCGGCAACGTGCTGCACGTGCACGACCTGGCCGACAACGTGACGACCGAGTCCGAAAGGGCTGGCGCAGCTGCAGCGGCGTACGCGCTGGGGACCGGCGTGGGCGCCGTTCCGGACTGCGAGCTCACGGTCTCCCCAGCCGGCATCGCGGGATACGCACTGCCGGGACGCATTACGGCTGTGGCGCTCACCAAGCTCAACTTCCGGGTGCGCCGACCGGTCGACGCCGCCCGCGTGCGTATTCTGGCAGGCGACGAGGAACTGTTTGCGGGCAAGGGCCGCGCGTTTAAGCCGAGCGTTATGGAAAGCTTCCCGCTGCCGGCAAAGGTCATCCAGCAAGCGCTCGACCTGGGCGCCAGCGAGATTGTCCTATCCGTCGATCCCGTCGAGGAGGCATAGACTATGAGCGATAACGTGATCGAAACGCTGCAGTTCAACTGCACGACCTGCCCATCCGAATGCCTTCTGACCGTAAAGGTGGAGCGCGACGCCAATAGCGCCGTGGTGGAAGTGCGCTCCGTAACCGGCAACAACTGCCCGCGCGGCGATAAGTTCGCACATCAGGAGCTCACCTGCCCTATGCGCGTGCTCACGACGACCGTGGCCGTCTCCGGCGGCGACGAAGCCCTGCTCCCCGTACGCACATCCGAAGCCATCCCGCTAGAACTCCACGCCCAAGCCATGAACCTCATCCGAGGCCTAGTCGTCAACGCCCCCATCCGCATGGGAGACGTCGTGCTTGAGAACCTCCTAGACACCAACATCAACCTAATCGCCAGCATGGACATCGAGTAGCTAATTTGGGACGGGGCTCTTTTAGCTACCCCGCCATCCACCCCGCCCCTCCTCAATTGCGGTGAAATAGTTCCTGATTTCCGCCAAAACCCCGGCATCCAGGAACTATTCCACCGCAACTATCCTTGGAATCGGAATTAAGATTGTGCCTACTTTAGTGCCATTTCAAAACTATGCCGGATTACGGGGCTAATTCGGAGACCCCCCATCCATACAGACATTTTTCGATATTTGATAAGCCGTCTACCTGCGGTTTTAATCTCGCGATTTTTCCCATGGTCAAATAATACAGGTCCAGCCCCGTAATCCACCATACTTTTGAAACCAGCCCATTTGGAATGGGCCTCTTTTGACATCTTTTACTGCTTGATAGGCTGGTCATGCCAAGGAGTGTCCCGAAGTGCCGGCATAAAAGGAACGTCCCTATGTGCCGGGCTTGGGATACCATGGTGGCACCCTAGCGAAAGGATGTTTCATGGCACATGTCGATGACCAGCGCGTGGCGCGCGTGCTCGATGCGCTCGAGGCTCAGCACCCCGGCGCACAGCTGCTCGTAAACGACCCGTGGTCGATCTATTACCTGACCGGCTTTTATGCCGATATGTTCGAGCGTTTTTGCGGCGTGCTGCTCGCGCGCGGCGCCGAGCCGGTGATCCTAGTCAACGCCCTGCACCAGCTGCCAGAGTATGACAATGCCCGCGTTGCCTACCACACCGATACCGATGTCGTGACCGATGCCATCGCTCGCGAGATCGATCCGACCAAGCCGCTCGGCATCGACACTGTCATGCGTTCCGGCTTTTTGATGCCGCTCATGGAGCGCCATGCCGCCAGCGAGTTTTTCCTGGGTGATTTTGCCGTGACCGCCGCGCGAACCTACAAAGACGCCGCCGAGCAGGAACTCATGCGCGTGTCCTCGGCAGCCAACGACGCCGTGATGGCCGATGCAATCAAGCTCGTCCATGAAGGCGTGACGGAACGAGAAATTGCCGACCAAATGCTCGGCCTGTACCGCAAGCACGGCTGCGAGGGCTTTAGCTTTCCGCCCATCGTGAGCTTTGGCGCCAACGCCGGCGACCCGCACCACGAGCCCAACGGCACCGTGCTCAAGCGCGGCGACGTGGTGCTTTTCGACATTGGCGGACGCCATCGCAACTACTGCTCGGACATGACGCGCACGTTCTTTTGGGGCGAGCCGGACGAGGAGACGGCACACATCTACGACATCGTGCGCCGCGCTAACGAAGCCGCCGAGGCACTCATCGCACCGGGCGTTCGCATGTGCGACCTGGACCGCGCCGCGCGCGACGTGATTGAGGACGCAGGCTACGGCAAGTACTTTACGCATCGCCTGGGCCACTCGATCGGTCTGCAGGACCACGAGCCGGGCGACGTCTCGCTGGTCAACGAGCAGGTCGTAGAGCCAGGCATGACGTTCTCCATCGAACCGGGCATCTACCTCCCCGGCCGCACCGGCGTCCGCATCGAGGACCTAGCCCTGGTGACCGAGAACGGCGTCGAGATTCTCAACGCCTACCCCCACGAAGCTACGCGCCTAGACTAGGCTCATCCCCAACTGAAGAGGAAACTTGGGTAGCTAATTTGGGACGGGGCTTTTTTAGCTGCCCTATGTCAAATGTGGTTTCCTGCTTCGAAGACTCCGGGTAGGGTAGCTAAAAAAGCCCCGTCCCAAATTAGCTACCCTCCAGGATGGGTTAACGGAGCAGGCCGGCTACTTCGCCGGCTAGGGTGATGGTGCCGGCTGCTACGAAGGACTCGCCCGCGGCATCGAGGGCCGCGAGGGCCTCAGGCACGCTCGCGTACACGCCCGCGAGCTTATCGGCGTCCACCAGGGCGGCAAGCTCCTCCGCCGGCAGGGCGCGATCGGAATCGGTCTGGGTCACGACCACGCGGGGGAACGCCGGAACCAGAACGTCAACGATGCCCGCCACGTCCTTATCGGCCAGCGCGGCACACAGCAGCGTGGGGCGGTTCTCCACGCACGGATCGATCTCGTCCAGCGCGCTCACAAAGTTCTCGCAGCTCTGGGGATTATGACAGGCGTCGATCAACTTGAGCGGATCGGTTCCCAGCACATCAAAGCGACCCGGCGTGGGGCAGCCCATAAGCGAAGCATCAAGCTTGTCATGGTCGAGCTCGCGGCCCAGATAACCCTCGCACAGCATAATCGCACACGCTGCATTCTGCGGCTGATACGCCGGCTTCACCATGCTCGACGCATAGATCGCACGCGGCGTAGTGCAGCTAAACTCCACCGTGTCGCCCACACGCGCCGGCACCTTAGTCGTGGCGTGGCTCACCACGAGCGGCACGATGCCGCACTCGCGGCAACGGGCATCCATCACGCGCTGAACGCTCGCCTCGTGCGTGCCCTCGCCCAAAACAACCAAGCGCCCGGGTTTGATAACCGCAGCCTTCTCCCCCGCAATGGCCTCGAGCGTATCGCCCAAAATGCGCGTGTGATCGAGCCCAATGCCCGTAATGGCAACGGCGACGGGATCGGTCGCGCTCGTGGCGTCCCAACGGCCGCCCATGCCAACCTCGAGCACGGCAACATCCACCGCAGCCTCGGCAAACACTACCAGTGCGGCAGCCGTCAGCAGATCAAACGGCGTGATGGAATAGGCGCGCTCCCCCGCCGCCACACGGTGCGCATTCACGCGACGCCCCGCCTCGACAGCCGCCGAAACGCCACGGGCAAAGGTCTCGTCACTCACGACGCGCCCATCGACCTCCATGCGCTCGGGATAGTGAACAAGCTGCGGCGACGTATACAGTGCGCACTTAAGCCCCTCGCCGCGAAGGATAGCAGCCGAAAAACGCGTGGTCGAAGTCTTGCCATTGGTACCAGCAACCTGAATGCAATCGAAATACTCGTCCGGACGCCCCAGCTCATCGAGCATATCGACAACCGTCTCAAGCAGAGGCCCAGCATCCCCAGAAATCCGCCCCGTATCAGCAGCCAGCCCCACAGCTTCACCAAACGAAAGCAAATCAAACTCAAAAGGAACGGTATACAAGCCAGAACGCTTAGGCATATTCAGAACCGCCATTCATAGAAAAATAAAACAGTATAGGTTGAGGATAGTCAGCGAAAACGCCTCTGATGAGCCAAGGTGCCGTAAAACAAGGGCGCATAGGGCTTATGCCCATGCACCCGAAGTTGAACGGCAGATTGGCCATCAGAGGCGTTTGCAGCGTCGAGTCAGCCGCCGTTCGTTAGAACGGCGGAATAGGAGTCCGCAGCGGAGAGCAAAGCATCGGGACGCGCCCCTCAGTAAGCCCTACGAGAAGTCAGCAACCTGAGCAGTCAGCGCCGCCAGGATCTCCTTGAGCTCAGCTGCACGGTCCCTCTTCTTCTGGACCACTGCAGGCGCGGCCTTGGCCACAAAGCCCTCGTTGGCGAGCGTCTTCTCGCAGCCGGCGAGCTCCTTCTGAGCCGCGGCGATCTCCTTTTCCAGGCGTGCCTTCTCGGCCGAAAGGTCAACCTTGCCCTCGAGCACCACAAAGACCTCGACGCCGCTATCGACCACGGCGATGCTCGCGGCCGGCTTCTCAACGTCGGTACCCATGACCAGCGAGGTGGTGTTGGCCAGCGGCTCGATGGTCGAGCGCAGGCTCTCGAGCTTCTCGATATCCTCGGCACCGGCGCGCACGACCACGTCGAGCTCGGCCTTGGGGCTCAAGCGATAACGCGAACGGGTGGCGCGGGCGGCGGAAACGACGGTGCGGCACAGCTCAAACGCGCGCTCGGCGGGCTCGTCAACGTACTTGGCGTAGTCGGCGGGCTCGGGCCACTTGGCGATCATGAGCGCCTCGGCGCGATCCACGTTACCCTCGGCGTCCAGGTCGAGCACGCTCGCCGGCATGTTGTCCCAGATCTCCTCGGTAACAAACGGCATGAGCGGGTGCATCAGGCGAATGGAGGTGTCGAGCACAAAGATCAGGTTGCGCTGCGCCTGCAGACGGCCCTCGCCCTTCAGGCGGGCCTTGGTGACCTCGACGTACCAGTCGCAGACCTCGTTCCAGAAGAACTGCTGCACGCCGCGGGCCATGTCGCCAAAGGTGTAGTTCTCGATGCCCTCGGTGACCATCTTGACGGCCTTGGCCAGACGGCTGAACATCCAGGCGTCGGCCGGCGTCTCCACGACGGGCTCGCCGGGCGTGTAGCCCTCCATGTTCATGAGCAGGAAGCGGCTGGCATTCCAGATCTTTGTCACAAACGACTTGGCCTGCTCGGTACGCGGGCTGTCGATGAGCTTCTTGGACTTCTTATCGATGTTCGCGTCGAACTTAACGTCCTGATTGTTGGTGCACAGCGTGAGCAGGTTGTAGCGCATGGCGTCGGCACCGTACATGCCAATAAGGTCCATGGGGTCAACGCCGTTGCCCTTGGACTTGGACATGCGGCTGCCGTCCTTGGCCAGGATCGTCGGATAAATGACGACATCCTTAAACGGCACCTCGTCCAGGAAGTACAGTGAGCTCATGACCATGCGGGCAACCCACAGCGCGATGATGTCGCGTGCAGTGACGAGCGCTGTCGTGGGGTGATGGCCCTCGAGCAGCTCCGGCTTTTGCGGCCAGCCCTGCGTGGCGAAGGTCCACAGCTGCGAGCTGAACCAGGTGTCCAGCACGTTCTCGTCCTGATGCACGTGATGGCCGCCGCACTTGGGGCACACGTCGGTGTCCTCGGTGAGGGCGTCCTCCCAGCCGCAGTCCTCGCAGTAGAACACGGGGATGCGGTGGCCCCACCACAGCTGGCGGCTGATGCACCAGTCCTTGAGGTTCTCCATCCAGGTGGTGTAGGTCTGCGTCCAGCGCGCGGGGTGGAAGGTGACCTTGCCGGAATTGACGGCGTCAAGCGCCGGCCCCTTGAGCTTGTCGACGGCGACGAACCACTGCTCGGACAGCCACGGCTCCAGGGCGGAGTCGCAACGGTAGCAGTGCATGACGGAGTGATCGTGCTCGTCGACGTGGTCGAGCAGGCCGTGCTCGTCGAACCACTTGATGACGGCCTCGCGGCACTCATCGCGGTTCATGCCGGTGAACTCGCCGTAGCCCTCAACGACCACCGCGTGCTCGTCAAAGATATTGATCTGCGGCAGGTCGTGGGCCTGACCCATGGCGTAGTCGTTGGGGTCGTGGGCCGGGGTGACCTTAACGAAGCCGGAGCCAAAGTTGGCGTCGACGTGCCAATCCTCAAAGATGGGGATCTCGCGGTCGACGATGGGGAGCTTAACGGTCTTACCCACAAAGGCGGCCTTCTCGGGGTCCTTCGGGGAGACGGCAACGCCCGTGTCGCCGAGCATGGTCTCGGGGCGCGTGGTGGCGACGACGATGTAGTCCTGGCCGTTGACCGGCTCGGTCAGCGGGTAGCGCAGGTGCCACAGGCGGCCCTTCTCGTCCTTGTACTCGGCCTCGTCGTCCGAGATGGCGGTGGTGCAGTTGGGGCACCAGTTGACGATGCGCTTGCCGCGGTAGATCAGGCCGTCGTGGTACCAGTCGCAGAACACCTTGCGCACGGCCTGGGCGTAGTCCTCGTCCATGGTAAAGCGCTCGTTGTCGAAGTCGACGGAGCAACCCATGCGCTTGAT
Source organism: Collinsella sp. OM07-12 (assembly GCF_003438275.1). Lineage (NCBI taxonomy): Bacteria > Bacillati > Actinomycetota > Coriobacteriia > Coriobacteriales > Coriobacteriaceae > Collinsella > Collinsella sp. OM07-12. Next base: position 39,376 of record NZ_QSTQ01000016.1, on the reverse strand, counting down.
CTGCTCGACGATGATGCCGCCGTACTCGTGGGTCCAGTCCCAGCAGGCGTCGACAAACTTGTCGCGGCCAATCTCCAGGCGGCTGATGCCCTCACTCTTGAGTTTCTTGTCGACCTTGGTCTGCGTGGCGATACCGGCGTGGTCGGTACCCAGCACCCAGCGCGTGGACTTGCCGCGCATGCGGGCCATGCGGATGATGGCGTCCTGGATGGAGTCGTCGGTGGCGTGGCCCATGTGGAGCTTGCCGGTCACGTTGGGAGGCGGAATGGTGACGGTGCAGTCGCCCACGCCCTCACGGCGCTTGTAGTAGCCGCCGTCGAGCCACTTCTGCAGGATCGCCGGCTCGTTGGTCGACGGATCGTAGTTCTTGGGCATCTCTTCCATATATCTCTCCCTGTCCCGCCGGGGAGGAATGTAGGCCCGATTTTCGTTCGGTCAGGTCCTGGGCTCGCTCGAAGACCACATTAAGTGGTCTTCGGCTCGTGCGGAATCTACGAAAAACGGGCCTACATTCCTCCCCTTAGGTATCGATTACTTCAGTCTGAATTGACTTCGCTTTGGCTTAAACAAACACACAGAATAGCACAGGTAGTTGGGGTTATTGCGTATATATAAAATAGCCTCCGACCGCGGGTGGTCGGAGGCTATTTGCAAGCACGTTTTTGGCTGGTTTAGCCGTAGATGCGCTGGGGCTGCTCTTCGCCCTTGACGGAAGCTTCGGTCACGACGACCTTGGCTACGCCCTCCTCGCTGGGGAGGTCGAACATCGTCTGCTGCAGCACGTCCTCGCAGATGGAGCGCAGGCCTCGGGCGCCGGTCTTGCGGGCGAGCGCCATGCGGGCGATCTCGTGCAGGGCCGCGTCCTCAAACTCAAGCTCAACGTCCTCGAGCTGGAACATCTTACGGTACTGGCGCACCACGGCGTTCTTGGGCTCGGTCAGGATCGACACCAGGTCGTCCTCGTCAAGCGCCTGCGTCTGGGTGACGACCGGCGTACGTCCCACAAACTCGGGGATCATGCCAAAGGCGTTGAGGTCCTGCGGGAGCACCTGACGCAGCAGGTCGTTCTCGTCGACCGAGGTGGGGCCGGCGATCTCGGAGTTAAAGCCCACGCCCTTGTTGCCCACGCGGTCGGCGATGATCTTGTCCAGACCCACAAAGGCACCGCCGCAGATAAACAGGATGTTGGTCGTGTCGATCTGCAACAGCTCCTGCTGGGGATGCTTGCGGCCGCCGGTGGGCGGAACGCTTGCCACCGTGCCCTCAAGAATCTTAAGCAGTGCCTGCTGAACGCCCTCGCCCGAAACATCGCGGGTGATGGACAGGTTCTCGGCCTTGCGGGCGATCTTGTCGATCTCGTCCACATAGATGATGCCCACCTGTGCGCGCTCGATATCGCCATCGGCAGCATTGATGAGCTTGAGCAGGATGTTCTCCACGTCCTCGCCCACATAACCGGCCTCGGTAAGCGCGGTGGCGTCGGCGATGGCAAACGGCACCTCGAGGATGCGCGCGAGCGTCTGGGCAAGCAGGGTCTTACCGGTACCGGTGGGACCGAGCAGCAAAATGTTGGACTTGGCGAGCTCCACCTCGTCCATATCGTCGTCGAGCTGCGCGTCCGAGCCGTCGTCATAGGCCGAAAGCGCAGCGCCGCCCTCAATCACGCGGCGGTAGTGGTTGTACACGGCAACCGACATGGCGCGCTTGGCATCTTCCTGGCCCATGACATAGGCCGAAAGCTCGTCATAAATCTCGTGCGGCGTCGGCACATGCGTAATGACCTGGCGGGCATCGTCCTCGAGCTCAAAGCCCTCGGCCTCGGGATCCACGGCAGGCTGCCCGGCAGCCTGGCCGTGATCGTTGAGGAAGCCCGGCAGCTTGCCGTTGCGGGCGGCGTCCATAAAGTCCGAAGCCAGCGACTCCTCCAGGATCTCGGAGCAGGCGGCGACGCACTCGTCGCAGATAAAGATATTGGTCGGGCCCTTAACAAGGCGACGAACCTGTCCCTGCTCTTTTCCGCAGAAGGAGCAGCGGATAGGGTTGCCGTTCTCGTCGAAGTTGTCCTGCATGTTACCGGCCATCCTAGGCGTCCTTAGCGGCGAGGTCGCGCGAGGTGACGATGCGGTCGATCAGGCCGTAGTCGAGGGCCTCGGCAGCGGTCAGGTAGTTGTCGCGCTCGGTATCAGCCTGGACCTTCTCGATGGGCTGGCCCGAGGCATCGGACAGGATCTGGTTGAGCTCGCGACGGGTCTTCTTGATCTCCTCGGCAACGATCTCAATCTCGGTCTGCTGGCCCTGGGCGCCACCGCTGGGCTGGTGAATCATGACCTTGGAGTGCGGCAAGCAGAAGCGCTTGCCCTTGGCGCCGGCCGAAAGAAGCACGGCGGCCATAGACGCGGCCATACCGACACAGATGGTGGAGACCTGCGGCTTGATAAAGTTCATGGTGTCAAGAATCGCCAGGCCGGAGTATACCTCGCCACCGGGCGAATTGATGTAGAGCGAGATATCCTTCTCGGCATCCTGGCTCTCAAGATGCAGCAGCTGGGCAACGACCAGGTTGGCACTGACAGAGTTGATCTCCTCGCCCAAGAAGATGATGCGGTCGTTGAGCAGGCGCGAATAGATATCGTAGCTGCGCTCACCGCGCGGCGTCTGCTCGATAACGTATGGCACGAGGGCGGAATCGAACTTAGCGATCATACGCATCTCCATTTCTCTCTTGCGGACCAAATTGGTTCTAGATAAACGTACGGTGCCCGCATGCTATGCATTGGCTGGCACCGTACGAAGCAACCGGATAACCGGCTTATAACTTTACCCCATCACGGGCACACGCATGCGCTCGCGGACAAGGTGGCGAGAATTACTCGGCGTCCTTGGCGGTCTCGTCGACCTCGGTCACCTTGGCGTTCTCGACCAGGTGATCGACGGCCTTGGAGCGACGGATGGACTCGCGGACGGCGGGCATGCGGCCATCGGCGATGAACTCGGCCTTGGAAGCCTCGACGTCCTTGACGCCAGCCTTCTCGAACTCGGCGTTGATGTCGTCCTCGGTGACCTCGATCTTGAGCTCACGGGCGAGGGCGTCGAGCGCCAGGGACTCACGGGCAACGTCGTTGGCCTGCTTGTGCAGGTCGCCGATGAACTGCTCCATGGTCAGACCGGAAGCGGGCAGCCAGGTGTCTAGGGTCATGCCGCGGGCAGCAAGGTTGGACAGGAAGTTCTGGCCAAGCTCCTCAAAGACGGATTGCTCGTAGTCGGCGTCCATCTCCTCGAGCTGCAGACGCTCGGCGAGAGCGGAGACGCAACGGTTCTCCTTCTCGGCCGGGAGGCGGGAAGCCTTGTCCTGCTCGATCTCGAGCTTGATGGCGTCGCGCATGGCGTCGATGCTGTCGAAGCCAAAGTCGGACTTGACGAGCTCGTCGGTGAGCTCGGGGGTGTTGCGGACCTTGATGCCCTTGACGGTGACCTCGACGGTGTGGGTCTCGGCCTCCTCGCCCTCCTCGACCTCGTCGGTCCAGGTGACGGTCTTGACGTCGTCAACGTTAGCGCCGATCAGGGCCTCGTTGAACTCCTTGGGGTTGCTGTCGCTACCGGCGATGAGCATACGGCCCTCGGCGGCGAAGTTATCAGCGTTCTCGACGGCCTTGAGGTCGACGGTCACATAGTCGTCAGCCTCGACGGCGCGGCCCTCGACGTCCTCGAAGGTGGCGCGGTAGTTGAGGAGCATCTCGACCTGGTTGTTGATCTCGGACTCGGTGACCTCCGCGGGAGGCATCTCGATCTCGACGGCATCGAAGGAGGAGAGCTCAGCGGCAGGACGCAGGGAGAACTCGACAGTGTAGGTGTAGTCCTCGTGATCCTTGGCGAGGTCGAGCTCCTTGTAGTCACCGTTCTTGGTGGGGACGATGTCCAGCTCGTTGAGGACGGCGGGCTCGTTGGCGGCGATCAGGTCGTTAGTGGCCTGAGCGAGGGTAGCCTCGGCGCCAAGAGCGGAGTCGATAACCGGACGGGGGGCCTTGCCGGCACGGAAGCCCGGGAAGCGGTATTTCTTGGCGGTGTCCTTGTAGGCCTTCTTGATCGCGGCGTCGACGTCGGCGGCCGGGATGGTGACCGTAGCGGTGAGCTTGGCGTCCTTGACGTCAGAAGCGGTGATGTTCAACACGTTCCTCCTCATACTGCCCAGCTTATCTGAGGTGCTGGTACCTTTTATGCAACAAAGAGTCGCGACGGCGGGAGCCGACGCAAGTGCGTTGGTGCGGGCGAAAGGACTCGAACCTTCACGGGAATCCCACCAGAACCTAAATCTGGCGCGTCTACCAATTCCGCCACGCCCGCATGAGCGCACAGACTAGGAATGATAGCAGATACGAGCGGCAAGCGCACGCACACGTTTTTGGCTCACGACCTCACCACGAGTTGCCGATGGCTCAGGGTAGCTAATTTGGGACGGGGCTTTTTTATCTACCCCACCAAGGCGTTCGAGCTCGGGGCCAAATTCGAAGTGTGGGTAGCTAAAGCGTACGGCCTCGTAGCTCGCGCGGTAGTCGTGTTTGACGACCACGATGTGCTCGATCACGTCGCGCACGTAACCCATGTCCACGAACTCGGCGAGCGGCACGCGGCCGGCATCCGTCAGCTCAACATAGGAATCGAGCGCGAGGAAGGCGGAGAGCACGTCCGAGAAGCCAAAGCGGCCGTAGATGCTGCCACCCACCGTGGCGGTATTGCGCAGCTGCACGCCCACAATGTCGTGGACGGCAATCAAACACATTGTTGACGAGCGCGTTGAGCTCGGCATGGCGCTCGAGCTGGCGCAGGGTGCACATGGCGCCGATGCGAAACTCGGTCTCGGTCTCCTCGATCTGATCGAGTCCGCAGGCCGAAAGGTCAATCGCCGTCGCCACGCGACGCGATCCCAGGCGCATCCAGATGCCGCCGCCCACAATCTTGTTGTTGCGGTTTTACTGCAAGAGCTCATAGGCTTCGGCCGCGTTTCCAACACGGACGTAGGTACCGAACTTGAGCAAGTTCTCCCCCATCTCTTTACTTGTCCAGTGCCTCTAAGTGTACCAAACGAGGGCGCACGACCCTCGCCACCATAGAAAAAGGCTCCCGGCCGATATGGTCGAGAGCCTTAGGTGCATCAGCTGGTGCTGAACGGAGCTATGTTGAGCTGGATTTAGCAGACGCCCTGAGCGAGCATGGCGTCGGCGACCTTCAGGAAGCCGGCGATGTTGGCGCCCATGACAAAGTTGCCCTCCTGGCCATACTCCTTGGCGGTGTCGTCCACGTTGTGGAACATGCCGCGCATGAGCTGCTCGAGCTTACCGTCGACCTCCTCGAAGGTCCAGGACAGGTGCTCGGCGTTTTGGCTCATCTCCAGGCCGGACACGAGCACGCCACCGGCGTTGGCAGCCTTACCAGGCATAAAGGCGACGCCGTTCTCCTGGAAGTAGGTCGTGGCCTCGATGGTCGTGGGCATGTTTGCGCCCTCGCCGACTACCTTGCAGCCGTTGGCGACGAGCGCCTGGGCGTCCTCGAGCAGCAGCGTGTTCTCGCGAGCACAGGGCAGCGCGATGTCGCAGGGCAGCTGCCACACGCCGCGGCCGTCGCCCTCGTGCCACACGGCGTTGGGCTTCTCGTCAACATACATGGCGAGCGTGACGCCCTTATCGTGACCGGAACGCTTCTGGTTGTAGACGTGCTCGAGCACGGAGTAGTCGATGCCGTCGGGATCCTCGACCCAGCCGTGAGTATCGGAGCAGGCCAGCACCTTGCCGCCGAGCTGGGAAACCTTCTGGACGGCGTAGATAGCGACGTTGCCGGAGCCGTGAACGACGACGTTCTTGCCCTCGAAGGAGTCGCCGCGGCTCTTGAGGTACTCGTCCACAAAGTAGACCAGGCCGTAGCCGGTGGCCTCGGTACGGGCGAGCGAGCCGCCAAAGGAGAGGCCCTTGCCGGTGAGGACGCCGGTCCACTCGTTGGTCAGGCGCTTGTACTGACCGAACATGTAGGCAACCTCGCGGCCGCCAACGCCCAGGTCGCCGGCGGGAACGTCGGTGTTGGGGCCGATGTGGCGATAGAGCTCGGTCATGAAGGACTGGCAGAAGTGCATGATCTCGTTGTTGGACTTGCCCTTGGGGTCAAAGTCGGAGCCGCCCTTGCCGCCGCCCATGGGAAGGGTGGTCAGGCTGTTCTTGAGGATCTGCTCCAGACCCAGGAACTTGAGCATGCCCAGGGTGACCGTGGGGTTAAAGCGCAGGCCGCCCTTGTAGGGTCCAATGGCAGAGTTGAACTCGACGCGGTAACCGCGGTTGACCTGAACCTTACCCTGGTCGTCGACCCAGGGAACACGGAACATGACGATGCGCTCGGGCTCGACGAGGCGCTCCAGCAGGGCGGCCTCCTCGTACTCGGGGTGGGCGTCAAGCGCCGGCTGGATGGTGCCGAGGATCTCGGTCGCGGCCTGGATGAACTCAGGCTGCTCGGGATAGCGGGCCTTGAGCTCTTCGAGAACTTTCTGCGTGTAGCTCATGCTTCCTCCAATGATGGGAAACGAAAGTGTCGGTCGCGGCACCCTATGCGCCGCGAGCTTTATCGTGTATGGATAATATCGCACTGTTGCGGCAAAGTTACGAATAAGACCGCGGGCGGATGTTTCATTTTGATTACGATGCAGGTAGATGGGTTTTTGACCGCCTGACGTGCAAATCGCGTGTTTCAAAGCTGTTTCTCGCACGTTTCGAAACCACCACAAAGGGGACAGGCACCTTTGTGGTGGTTTTGGCGAGATGCGTTGGCGGGAACGTATGTGAATCGAACACATCCAAGACGTTTTGCACGCCTCGCAACGGTTTTGAGGACCGCGGGGCCCACCGGGGCCCATCCGTTCCCAAGCGTGGCGGTATTGTTACCAAACCGAATATGCCGCAATCGAAAAGAGCGATGCGGAAACCGCTAGCGCAGCGATCTCAGACCGCCGGCCTCCTTGTCGAGCACTGTAAAGCGCACGGCATCCAGGTGCTCCAAGATGCTGACGGTTCGCTTGCGAGACACGCCCAGAGCTTCACGCAGCACACTCGTGGTGGCGGCGCCGCCAGCAGCCTCGATAGCCGTCGCAACAACCTCACGCGCATGGGCCTCGGCGGCGGCGGACAAGGCAACGTCGCGCTCGACTTTAACGATCGAGTGGTTGAGCGAAAGCTCGCGCAGTGCACGCGTCATGGTGTCGCGATCGAGCTGCAACTGCTCGCCCACCTCGGGAAGCGTCGGCGCATTAAGACCCGCCTCGTCCAACAGGGCAACGATACGCTGGCCAGCCTCGCGCACCATGCGTATCGCCGCAGCAGCGGAATGCGGGTCGAACACCTCGGCGCCGTCGACGGCGCACACGCCGCGCGCGCTCCCCCGCCGATAGGGCCCGCGCGCGGCGACAGCGCGAAAGCAGAACGCGTCCGCCACCAAGCAGCGAAACTGGCGAATACGACAGAATGACGGCATGATCGCCGGCACGCAACGGCAGCGGCCGTTCCAGGCGCACCTGCGCCACGCGCGTCTCGCCGACCGCGAGGAGCGGCTCGTCGTCCAAAAGCATAATGCGGCCGAGCACCTCGGCCGCGCCCGCCATGACGTGCATGCGCGTACCCGAAGCAAGAACGCTGGATCGCACGCCATCGCGCCCCACATATGTCAGTTGCATCAAAAAGCGCAGCGTCTGGCCCACGCGACCCTCGACGCCGAGCATCTCGCCGCGCTTGAGGCCCGCCACGCCATCGTCCACCAGGTTCAGGGCGACGCGCTGGCCGGGAACCGCGCACTGGGTATCCCCGTGAACCTGCCCCCGCGCACGCGACAGCGCGTTTGCGACGGCAGCGCAACGAGCTCATCGCCAACCGAAACGGGACCGTCGTGCAGCGTACCCGTCACGACGGTTCCGGTGCCGCGGATGCTAAAGCAACGGTCGATGGGAAGACGGGGCGCGGCGCCCGAGCCCACGGCTGCCTCCAGGTGCTCCGACCAGCACGAGTAAACCGCGTTATCGAGCACCGTAAGCAGCTCGTCCAGGCCCTCGCCCGTCTTGGAGGACACCGGCACTATCGACGCCCCCGCAAACACGGTCCCGTCCAGAAACGCCTCGACATCGAGCTCCGCCAGCGTGGCAATCTCGTCGTTGGCCAAATCGCGCATCGTGAGCGCGACGACCATGCGCGTCACACCCAACAGCTCCAGAACCCGAACGTGCTCGCGGGTCTGCGGCATCACGCCCTCAACGGCCGAAACCACCAGTAACGCTACGTCCACGCCGGTGGCGCCCTGCACCATGGCGCGCAGATAGTGCGCATGCCCGGGCACGTCGACCAGGCCGACAATCTTGCCACCGGGAAGCCCGAGCTCGCCAAAACCGAGCTCTGTAGTCATGCCTCGGCGGCGTTCGACCTCCAGACGGTCGGGATCTTTGCCGGTCAGTGCCTCGATAAGGGCCGACTTTCCGTGGTCGACGTGTCCCGCTGTTCCAACGACAACGGGACATTCGACAAGCTCGCGCGCCGTCATCGGCGCAAACCTGCCCGCACGGCATCCACCAACGCAGACGCACATAGATCAAGGTCGGTGTCGTGCAAAAGCGTGCGAACGTCAAACAGCACCTGGTCGTGCCGCACGCGTGTCACGACCGGCGTATCGGGCTCCTGAACCAAGGCGCGCTTTAGGCCATCGGCGGATAGGCGCCCATCGACAGGGCAGACGGCACGCAAAATGTTGGGAGCTCGACAGTCGGCAGCGATCCGCCGCCGGGAGTAGAGGCGCCCTCGACAACCTGCAGCTCCACGACCTCTTCGCACTGAGCCTCGCGAAGCTTGCGCAGCAGACGCGCGGCGTGCTCTTTGCGGCCCCCACGGGCACAGGTCGCGACGTCATACTCAAGCATGCTGTAGCCGCGGGCGACATCGGTCACCGCCTGCACCGCTGCGGGAGCAAGCGGAGCGCGGCCCAGATTGGTGTGAATCACAACGCCCGTCGCGTTGACGGCAGGGCGCAGGGTCGGCAGCGACAGTCGGTGGCACCGCTGCTCGATGGCCAAGGCGAGCTCGCGCTTATTCCTAGCGGGGGTGCCAGAGCGGATCGCCTCGCGCTCGGCATCGAGCTCGGCATCAATCGCCTCGCGCACAATCATGTCGCCCGCATCGCCGACAGCCTTCATGACCGGCCACTCGGCCAGCAGTTCGTGAGCGGCGGGAATGGAGCGCAGGCGGTCGCGCACCTCGGCAGGCATGGATTCGCAGTCGCTCATGGAAAGCCTTTCGACATGTTCAATAAAAAGCGGGTCCCCTTTGGTCGTCATCGGCCAAAATGTGACGAGACGTATGCAAAAGGGACAGGTCCATTATGGCAGCTCGCGACAAGACGGCGAAACGCCTCGTCCAAAACCTGCCAAAATAAACCTGTCCCTTTTTGGTCGGTTATGGGTTGGGTCCTTTAGGCCTCTTTATTGGCGTAAATAAACCAGTAGCCCAGCGCCACGATCAGGGCGCCGCCCACGATATTGCCCAGCGTGGCGACCGAAAGGTTGAGCGCCAGCCCGGCGGCGTTGAGGGCATCGGCGCCGGCGACATCGGCTCCATAGCCGCAGGAATGCATCAAAATGCCCATGGGCAAAAAGTACATGTTGGCAACGCAGTGCTCAAAACCGCAGGCCACAAAGGCAGCGATAGGCAGCAAAATGCCCACGACCTTATCGACCACGGTCTTGCCGGCAGTGCCGATCCATACGGCCAGGCAGACAAAGATGTTGCACAGAATGCCGCGGAAGAAGATGGTAACGGCGTCGATCGTAACCTTACCGGCGGCGACGCTCACCATGGTGTTGGCGACGGCCTCGCCGTTGAGCTTATAAATAGCTGCCATGTAAATCAAAAAGACAACGAACAGGGCGCCGGCAAAGTTGCCGATCCACACAATAGCCCAAGCCTTAAGCATCTGGACGAGCGTGATCTTTTTGCTCTTAAGCGCGCAGACCATAAGCGAGTTACCGGTAAACAGCTCCGCGCCGCAAATGAGCACGAGCACCAGTCCCAGGCAAAAAGCAAGACCGCCCACGAAGCGCTGGGCGCCCCAGCCAAGCGTGGGATCGCTCAGAAAGACCGTGAAGAACAGGCCGCCGAAGGCGATAAACGCGCCGGCGAACATGGCGAGCAAAATGGCCTTCGAGACCGGCAGGCTGACCTTGGCAACACCGGCAGCCTCGGTCTTGGCCTCGATCGCGGCGGGCGCCAGGCAGTCGGGAGTGGGATATTCTGCCTTACTTTGTGCCATGGCAATCACTACTTTCGTACGATGTGGGACAAACATTGGTCATAAACATGTCCCGCGAAGATGGGCAAAAACAAACGCGAGCCAAATTAGCATATTGGCCTGCGATTATATAGCTTGGAGCGGGCGACGGGAAGTCCAAGGATTTGCTTCGCAAATCCTTGTTTCGCTGCGGGCCTTCGGCCCTTGCGTGCTGCGCTGGAAAATGCTCACGCATTTTCTCAGCTCCGCACCCTGACGGGTTCGATTCCCGTCGCCCGGTGCGTAAACGAAAACAGCTCTGATTCCCAAAGGAAACCAAAGCCGTTAAAACAATTCTTATGGAGCGGGCGACGGGAATCGAACCCGCGTCATCAGCTTGGAAGGCTGGGGTTCTACCATTGAACTACGCCCGCAAGATATGGTCGGGACGACAGGATTTGAACCTGCGACATCCTGCTCCCAAAGCAGGCGCGCTACCAAACTGCGCCACGTCCCGAAGGTGTTGAGCAGCTAAGGTCTAAACCTTGCGTGTCCCAAAGCGAAGGAAATTATAGGGGAGTCTCCCCGCCTGTGCAAGTGACGATACCCTAGCTCCTCGAATGTGCGACAAACCGGCTGTGGAGCAGGCCGATCACAAACGCCACCACGGCAACCGGCGCCCACGCGGCTCCAATGTCTGCCAGCGGCAGCGCATCGAACGGCAGCCACGCGCCCGTAAAGAACGCATCGCGGACCGAGGTGATCACGCTTTGGACCGCGACAACGCCGCCGACCCAGACCCACACCTGCGGATGCGCGTCGCAAAAACCGTGCACCAGACCCATAAGCACCAGCACGATGGCGACGGGGTACAGGGCGTTGAGCATGGGCACCGAGAACATGAGGATCATGTCGAGACCCACGTTGGAGAGCACGCACGAAAACGCCGCGAACACAAAGGCGAGAACCGCAAAGGGACGGCGCATGGCCTCCTCGGAAGCCTCCGCTCCCCCTTTGACCACATACGTCTCGCAGAAATAGCGCGAACAGCAGCTGATGAGCCCGATGCACACGTTCATGCAAGCGAGGAAGAAGATCGCAAAGACCACGACCGTGCCGGCAAGGCCAAAATGCATGGAGGCAGAGCGAGCGAGGATGGCGGCGCCATTGGTGGCATCGGGCATCACGGTGCTGAGTTGCGTGCCGGCAAGTGCTAGGCCGCAGTAGATGATGGCCATGAGCACACCGGCGATCACGCCGGAGCGCGAAATCTCGAAGGCAACGCGCTTGTCATCGGTAACGCCCAGCTCGTGGATAATCTCGGCGATGATGATGCCAAAGGCGAGCGAGGCGAGCAGGTCCATGGTCTGGTAGCCGGTCAAAAAGCCCTGCACGGCAACGCCGGCATTATAGGGAGCCTGCGGCGCGGCAGCGGGACCCAGCGGCGAGACCACGGCGGCACCCACGACCAACAAGATAAGGGCGATGAGCGCGGGGCCCGTAATACGGCCGAGCACGCGCGTGATGACGCCGGGACGCAGCGTGAGCGCAAATGCGACGATAAAGAATCCGACGGCGAACACCAGGCGAGCCGTGGCGAGCGAGACGCCCTCGGGCAGCAGCGGCACCAGCATCTCGAAGGCTGTTGAGCTCGTGCGCGGGATGGCCAAGCACGGGCCGATGGCCAGATACACCGCCGCGACAAAGAATTCGCCAAACTTGGGGTGCACGCGGCCGGCAAGCTCGCGCGCCGTTCCGGCAAGTGCCACGGCGATAAAGCCCATGACGGGCAGGCCGATGGCGGCGATGAGAAAGCCGAGCATGGCGACCGGCGTGGCAGAACCTGCCTGCAGCGCCAGCAGCGGCGGAATAATGAGGTTGCCGGCACCAAAGAGCATCGAGAACAGGGCAATGCCGACAGTGAGGACATGGTCGGAGCGCAGGCCGCGGGGAGCGGATGAGGCCATGGGACCACCTTTCGAGTCGAGACAAAAACGGGACGGGCAAAAGACCCGTCCCGCAAGTATATATGCTTTAGCAGACTAAATCGTGCAAAGCTTCAATCTAGCCACCCCTTTTGAGCCGTTACGCGTCCGAGCGACGACGACGCAGCAGCTCGAGCGCTATTGCGATAAGCGCAACGGCGCCCGCAGCCACGGCGACTGCCAATGGCGCGTGATCGCCCGTATCGGCGAGCTGCTGAGCGCCCGACTTGGACGAAGCCTTCTGTCCTGGGTTTTCCGCACCATCGCCCCTTGCCTTATCGGCTGCGGAGTCAGCCGAACTACCTGGTTTTGCCGGATCCCCAGAATCCGACTGGTCGGAATCGGGCGTCCCGGGCTTATCCGGGTCCGGGTTGCCGGGCCCCGGCTTATCCGGCTTGTCCGGATCGGGTCCATCGGGCTTGTCCGAATCGGGAACCACCGGGTCCGGGTCGACAGGCTCCTGCTTCTTCTTCACCGTCAGCGTACCGGGCTCAACCGTGACATCAAAGTTCGGGTCGGTGACCGTCGCCTCGATCTGGTACTCGCCCGCCGGGGAACTCTCATCGGCGACGCAGGAGTACTCGGCCTTCACGCCCGAAGTGTCAACCGCACTCTCCAGGCTCGAGGTAAACGCTGGGTTCGTCTCTCCCTCGAAGCGCTCGGTGTCGTCAACCTTCACCGTTACTAGATTATGCTTTCGCGCGAATAATGTTTATGATAAATATCTCTCGCCTGATAATTTTCTTTTACCAATAACCACGAGACGGCCCGCACTGCCGCTGCATAAAAAGGCGGAGCAGCCCGTAAGGTTACTCCGCCGCAGGTGAGCACGACATTGGCGTGGCACTCATCGGCGGCTTCCACAATGGCATCACCGATTTCGCTGACGTCGTCGCGCACGACCACATGTGAGGCGACCGTCCATCCCTGCGCCTCGATAAGCTCCTCGAGCACAGCGTCTGCTTCGTCCTGGGCAAGATCGCACGTATCCGAGCACGTCACGATCGATATCTTCAACTCCATAGCGTTCCTCCTATAGCACCGTTCCCTCGGGCAGGTCGACGCGCACAACGTCCACGACATCTCCCGCCTTGAGCTCACACGGCCCTTCGTCAATACGCAGCAGGCAGTTGGCCCGCTGCATCGTGCCGAGTAGCGCCGAATTCTGCGTCTTGGCCTCGGTCACCAGCAGCTCACCGGTCTCGGGGTCGCGCAAAACCGTGGCGCGATCGAAGAAGCGTCGGTCCTGGCGCTTCTTCACGCCGTGCGTCAATATCGCCTGCTGCACGGGACGCGTACCCTCGGCAAAGCCGCGCATCTTGCGGATCGCGGGGCGGGCGAGCATCTCAAAGCCCGCATACGCCGCCGCGGGATTGCCCGAAAGCCCAAAAACGGCTTGTCCCCAAGCAGGCCAAACGTGATGGCCTTGCCGGGACGCATCGAGATGCGATCTTACATGCCACGGCGCGCAACGGCAGCGCCGATTCTTTATGTTTGGTTCAGTATAATCCCCCGCTGCCCGCTCAAGACATGGCCCGCAACGGCAAATACACCTGTCGGCTACGCACCTCTCGCAACAGATCCGAAACCTGCCAATCGCCTTGAGACTGAGGGCGCCGTCCTATAATGCATGCATCACAACAAATAAGAGGACGTTATGGCTTTTATCGATAAACGTGAAAATACACTCGACCCGTCTGATGACGCCCGTCAGGACAAAGACGGCAGAACCTTCTCTCCGGCCGACTTGATCATCAGCGGTCGCAACCAGCTCACCCGCTCTGAGCAGATCTTGGCCGCCGACACGCGCCGCAATGCCCGTAACATGCTCGCGAGTGCCAAGTTGCTCGCGCTCGTCGTTGTCGTTTCGCTCGCCATGGGCGTTGCCGCCTGGGCGTTTTTGGCCTCGCTGGATATCGCGACCGATTATCGAGAGCACCATGCGTGGGTCTACGCCCTGCTCCCCGTCGTGGGCGTGGCCACCGCGTGGGTCTACAAGAACCACGGTCTTGCCGCCAAGCGTGGCAACAACCTGGTCATCGACTCCGCTCTGGGCACACGCCTCATCCATATGCGCATGGCCGTCCTCACCTTCGTCTGCTCCACGCTCACGCACCTAACGGGCGGATCGGCCGGTCGCGAGGGAGCCGCAGTGCAGATTGGCGGCACCATCGCCAGCAACATCTCGAGCCTCGCCCACCTCAAAAAGCATGACCACCATGACCTCATGCTCGCCGGCATCTCATCGGCCTTTGGCGCCGTATTCGGTTCGCCCCTTGCCGGAGCTTTCTTTGGCATGGAGATGTGCTTTATCGGCAAGATCGACTACACCGCGGGCATCTACTGCCTGGTCGCCTCGTTTACCGGCTACTTTACGTCACTCGCTATGGGCACCCAGTACGAGAGCAACGTCATCGCCAGCGTTCCCGACATGACGCCCAGAACGGTTGCCATCGTCGTTATCGGAGGCATAATCTTTGGCCTGACGGCACGTCTCTTTGCCTGGTCGGTTCGAACCGTCAAGAGCCTGTACGGTCGCTTTATCACCAACTACCTTGCTCGCGCACTCGTGGGCGCGCTCGTGGTGCTCGCGGCCTACGCGATACTCGACGCCTGGAAGTATGCCGGCCTTGCCACCTGGCTCTCGGGCGCCGGTTTCGCCGGCAACACGACCCTTGCCGATGCGGCCATCAAACTCGTCGTGACGGCGCTCACCCTGGGTGCCGGCTTCCAAGGCGGCGAGGTCACGCCCCTGTTTGGCATCGGTGCGGCGCTCGGCGGATGGATTGGCTGCCTCGCCGGACTCGACCCGAGCTTTATGGCGGCCCTCGGCATGCTCGGCGTCTTCTGCGCCGGCCTCAACGTGCCCATCACCACCTGCATGATGGCTATCGACCTGTTCCATGGAACGGCCGCGGGCTTCTTTGTCATCGTGGCCTTTATCAGCTACCTAACCGGCGGCCACCGTGGCGTGTATCCCGCCCAGCGCATTGTGTCCCCTAAGTGCCGCTCGCTTATCGTGGACGAGGGTCACACGGTGGCAGAGGCTATCGAGCGCCACAACGACCTGATAGAGTAGACGTTAGTATTCGCCGTGCAGCCACAATCGGGGGCAATTCGACCTGAGCGCGACCGCACCGTCATGCCACACGCCGGGAGTCGCCCCATGCACGCAACTGATTTTGGTCGCACGCTCATCATCGCCAACCCCGCTGCCCAGTCGGGCGCGGCGCGCGAGGTTGCCGAGCGCCTGCAACGCTTTTTGGACATGACGGCGCGCGCGTCCCAGTTTGACTTGGTGCTGACAGAGCGCATGGGGCATGCCAAGGAACTTGCCGCACAGGCCCAGGGCTACCGCACGGTTATCGCACTCGGCGGCGACGGCGTGATCCACGAGGTTGTCAATGGGCTCATGACGCAGGAAGAGGCCGTCCGTCCCGCCCTTGCCGTCCTGCCCGTGGGCTCCGGCAACGATTTTGCCCAGACGCTCGGGATCGACGATTTCTCAGGTAGGGATTTTGGCGCGCTGCTCACCTGCGAGCTGCAACGTCAGGACATCGGGCGCATTCGCTCATGGAATCCCGCAAGCGGAAGCGGCGAGGCCTCGGTGAAGTACTACGACCAGACGCTCTCGGTCGGCATCGATGCCGCCATCGGCCTGGGCACCACCGAGTTGCGCAAGAAGACCGGCTTGACGGGTGCTCCGCTCTACACTCTCTCAGGGCTTGAACAGTTTGGCCTGCGCTATCGTAACTACCCCATGACGGTCACCTTTGACGGCGCCCCCGCCGAGCGCGTGCGGGCGATTATCATGGCGATTCAGCTGGGCCCCACCTACGGCTCGGGCTATCGCATCTGCCCCGATGCCGACCCCTGCGACGGCATACTCGACGTATGCTACGCCTGCGGCCCCGTCCCCCGCGCGGTTGCCCTACCCATGTTTCTTTCGGCCAAGGACGGCCACCACACCAAGCTGCCGCCGGTTCGTATGCGCCGTTGCTGCCATGCCGAGCTCACCTTCGAGCAGCCCGATTACCCCATCCAAGCCGATGGCGAGCCCGTTGTCGCCTCGCGCATCGAGGTCGACGTCCTCGGCGGCGCCCTCCAAGTTTGGCACCCCACCCGCTAGCAAGACCAGTGGAACAAGCGACTACTCGTCCCTGCCCGGCTTGCGTCGGTTGGCCTTTTTAATGGCATTGAAGTGCTTATCGTTGAGCCTGCGCTGGCGAGAGCGCTGGGGCACCTTGGTCTTTACGCGTCGGCACGGTGGACGCCCGCGACGCTCAAGCTCGGCGCGCAGCTTGCGCAGGCAGCTCGCGCGATTGTGGAACTGACTACGGCTTTCGCGCGCCGTCACGGTAATCCCTGTGGGCACATGCTTCATGCGCACCGCCGAGTCCGTCGTGTTCACGCCCTGACCGCCCGGACCTGTCGCGCGAAACACCTGCACCTCGCAATCGCGCGCCAACTCCTCAGCCGACATCGCGGCATAGCGCGCATACTCGCGCCATCCCATCTTGTTCTCATCCATATCAACGCCTCCCCTCATACAAAAAATGTGACAAAGGGACAGTCCCTTTGTCACATCGCATACCAATCGCTTGTGTTGCGCGCTTAGGCGAAGGTGATCTCGCCGGTCTCGCAGTCCATATCGGCGATACGGGCCAGGCTCTCAACGCGAAAGCCACGCTCGCGGAGCTTATCACCACCGCCCTGGAAGCCCTTCTCCACCGCAATGCCAATGCCGGATACCTCGGCACCCGCAGCCTCGCAGATCTTGATAAGACCCTCGAGCGCGCAGCCGTTGGCCAAGAAGTCGTCGATGATCAGGACCTTGTCGGCCTCGGACAGGAAACGCTTACCAACGATGACCGGGTACTCCTTTTGCTTGGTAAAGGAGTAGATGGTCGTGGCATACTGCTCGCCGTCGAGGTTGATGGACTGTGCCTTCTTGGCAAAGACCACCGGCACACCGCCAAAATGCTGAGCCGCGATGCAGGCCATGCCAATGCCCGAAGTCTCAATCGTCAGGATCTTGTTGATCTCGACGCCCTCGAACAGACGGGCCCACTCGGCGCCCATGTGGTCAAACAGCTCAACGTCGCACTGGTGGTTGAGGAAGGCATCAACCTTAAGGACGTTACCGGCCTTTACGATGCCGTCATGGCGAATACGATCCTCAAGCTCCTGCATGACGCAACCCCTTCTCGCGGCAAGGATGCCGCGCGATTAATAAACGTTGTTCGGTAGTCTACCACGGACCGACCCCCGCCCGCCCCACAAGCCCCTGCGCACCATAAAGCCGCAAGACCAGCTGATTTGGGACGGGGCTCTTTTAGCTACTTTCAATGGGCCGATAGCCGCCTTCGCAAGCTAATGGCGGGCGCGCATCCTCACCAAACGCACCATGGCGAGCGCAAAGCCCGCTGCCGCCACAGCCATGAGCACGTAGAATACCGAGCGAAAACCAAACAGGAACACATCCGGACGACCTGCAACAATACTGGTCACGGCCTCGCCCATCGCCACGCTCATCTGCCCATACAGGATATGCGATGCCGCTGTAATGCCCACTGCCATACCCGCATAGCGCGCCAGGCTACCCAGGCTGCCCGCAAAGCCGAGCGCTTCGCGCGGAGCCGAGCCCATATACAGCGAGTTATTGGGGCTCTGGAAAATCGACGTACCGCACGACATAAACGCGACGCAACACACGATCACAGGGATGGAAGAGTGCTCGTCGAGCGTGCTTACCGCAAAAAGACCGCATACGTACACGCCTAGGCCGACCGCCGTGGGACCCTCGCAGCCAACACGGTCCGAAACCGTTCCCGAAAGCGGGCCGATAAAGGCATTCACCATCGGCAGCGCCAAAAAGAGCAATCCGGAAATGTCGGAACCAAAGCCGTGGGCATCCTGAAAATAGAACGGCAGGATAAACTCTGATGCGCCAATACCAACGAACACGATGAGCATGCAGGCGAGGTTGATGGTGAAGGCCGAATTTGCAAAGCAACGACGAGCGGCCTCGATCAGGGACATGGGGCGCTCGCCAGCCTCCGGCTTAACATGCGGCAGCGTGTAGAGCCCCACGATAAACGAGATGACGCCAATGGGCAGGTTGATGAGGAAGATACTCTCCCAGGGAAAGCTTGCCACCAGCATGCCGCCCAGCACGGGGCCACACATCATGCCGAGGGCCACGAAGGTCGCGAGAATGCCCATGGCGCGGCCGCGCTCGCGCGCCGGAAACGACTCGGTAATAATGCCCATGTTGTTGGCCATGGCCGCCGCGCAACCGGCGCCCTGGACAATGCGAGCCAGAATAAGAACCTCGAGCGAGGCCGACAGCCCGCACAGCAACGATCCGACCGTAAAGACGATTACACCCAGCTGGAATACGCCCACCTTGCCGCGCACGTCGCCCAAGCGGCCAAACGGCAGCATAGCCACGCATGTCGCAAGCAGGTACACCGAGCTCACCAACTGGATGTGGTCGAGGCCCACGCCCAGCTCCTTTTGCATCACGGGCAACGCCACGGTCACGACGGTCGAATCCAGACACGACATAAACGTCATGATGAGCACGGTAAACAGAATCGCCCATTTGTTCTTGCCATGGGTGTCGCCCTCTAGGGCAATGTGCTCGCGGCGCAGCTGCTCTGCAGTTTTCTCCATATCCATCCTTTCGAGTGGCCCAACGCAAAAACGGGGCCCCAATCGTCTGCAAACAGTCGCGATTGGGGTCCCGCCTACGGAATCGGAACGAAAGGTCACCGAAGCTTTCTGCCAGCATCGGCGCCTTGTGCGAACGCTAGCCTAGCACTGCTCAAGCGCCTGCTCAAGGTCGGCAATCAGATCGGCCGTGTCCTCGAGGCCGCACGACAGACGCACCATGTCGGCGGAGATGCCACAGGCGATGAGCTCCTCATCGTTCATCTGG
This sequence comes from Collinsella sp. OM07-12, assembly GCF_003438275.1. NCBI lineage: Bacteria > Bacillati > Actinomycetota > Coriobacteriia > Coriobacteriales > Coriobacteriaceae > Collinsella > Collinsella sp. OM07-12. The sequence goes on along the minus strand of NZ_QSTQ01000016.1, from coordinate 20,173 downwards.
CGATGGGTGGCGTTTGCCGGATGCAAGCAGCAGGTGCGCGCATCGGCCACGTGCGTAGCGATCTGGGCGAGCTTAAGGCTCTTCATAAAGGTCTCGGCCGCCGCACGACCACCGTTAAAGCCAAAGCTCACGACGCCACAAGTACCGTTGGGCATGTACTTCTGAGCCAGGTCATAGTACTTGTCGCCCTCCAGACCCGGATAGCTCACAAAGCGCACCTTGGGATGGCTCTGCAGGAACTTAGCGACCGCTAGGCCGTTCTCGCAATGACGCGGCATGCGCACATGCAGGCTCTCGAGCGAGCTGTTCAAGAAGAACGCCGCCTGCGGGTTCTGCATGGGGCCAAGGTCGCGCATGAGCTGAGCGGTTGCCTTGGTAATGAAGGCACCCTCGCGACCGAACTTCTCGGCATACGTCACGCCGTGGTAACTCTCGTCGGGCGTGGTGAGACCCGGGAACTTGTCCGCATGGGCCATCCAGTCAAACTGGCCGTGGTCGACGATCACGCCGCCCAGGTAGGCAGCGTGTCCATCCATGTACTTGGTGGTAGAGTGCGTAACGATGTCGGCGCCCCACTCAAAGGGACGGCACATCACGGGCGTCGGGAAGGTGTTGTCGACCATCAGCGGCACGCCATGGTCATGCGCGGCCTTGGCAAAGCGCTCAATATCGAGCACGGCGAGGGCGGGATTGGCGATGGTCTCGCCAAAGACGAGCTTGGTGTTGGGCTCAAACGCTGCCTCCAACTCCTCATCGGTGCAGTCGGGGGCAACGAACGTGCAGGTCAGACCCATGCGGCCCATGGTATGGGCGAGCAGGTTATACGTACCGCCGTAAATAGCAGAGCTCGCGACCACGTGATCGCCGGAGCCGGCCACGTTAAAAATCGCGAGGAAGTTCGCAGCCATGCCCGAGCTCGTGAGCATCGCAGCGGTACCGCCCTCCATCTCGCAGATCTTGGCGGCAACCAGATCACACGTGGGGTTCTGCAGACGGCTGTAGAAGTAGCCCGACTCCTCCAGGTCGAACAGCTTGCCCATGTGCTCGGACGTGTCGTACTTCCACGTGGTTGACTGGTAGATAGGCACCTGACGCGGCTCTGCATCACCCGGGCGATAACCGCCCTGAACACACGTCGTACCGATGGTCTGCTCGCTCATATCCAACTCCCTTACTTGGGTTTTGTTTTATTCGGTTCACGATACCGCTACCCCGCACCCCTCTCAACCCATCCCGCCAATAGGTTATGGGACAAATTAATCAGGTTTATTTGTCCCAAATCTTAAGAAAGTGTTCGATGGCGAAAAACAATAAGATATGCGCTGGGTCTCGATGAGTGAGTGCGCCAGCAAGGGTACCATAGGCGGGTACACCGTGATCAAGGAGACAACGATGAAGCAAATCGATACTGCCCAGCTCGACGCCGCCGCCTGCCAAGCTCAGGCTGCCGAATACCACGCCCGCGGTTTTAACTGCGCACAGGCCGTCGCCTGCACGCTCGCGCCTGCCGTCGGACTCGACCCCCAGGTCGCCTTTACCCTCACCGAGGGCTTTGGCGCCGGCATGGGCGGTATGACCGAAACCTGCGGCGCCATCTCGGGCGCCGTGGCAATCATGGGCTTTGTAATGAGCGACGGCATGGAAAACCCCAAGTCCAAGGGCAAGACCTACAAGCTGTCGCGCGAGATCGCCAAGCGTTTTGGCGAGAAGAACACGACGACTGTCTGCGGCACGCTCAAGGGCATCGGATCGGATAAGGGTCCGCTCCGCAGCTGCCCCGGCTGCATCGACGATGCCGTCGAGATCGCCTGCGATATGCTAAAGCAGCTCGCCGAGTAAACGGCAGCAACAGAAAACGACGGCCGGCACGCTTGGGATCCATCCAAAAGCACGCCGGCCGTCGCCGTTAGAACTCAGCAAATTCGGGAGCGCCGACCTCGATCTCCTCGCGACCGGCCATAAGCTCGCGCATCTTGGCGCAAAACGACTCCTGCTCCCCCGCCTTAAACACCAAATGAATCGTCACGGCATCCGCGTAATCGGTATCCGAAACCTTGGCACCCGAATCCTGCGCCAAGCGAAGCACCTGCTCATACTGCGGATAGGCCACACGCACGTCAACAGGCACGACGCTCGTCATCTCGACGATCTGCCCGGACTCCTGAGCCGCCGCCACCGCCGCCTGCGTCGCCGCGGTATAGGCGCGCACCAAGCCACCAGGCCCCAGCAGCGTGCCACCAAAATAGCGCGTTACCACGCAGCAAACATTTTTGAGCCCAGCACCGCGAAGCACCTCGAGCGTCGGCATGCCGCTGGTTCGACTCGGTTCACCGTCGTCGCTCTGACGCTCGCGTCCATCGACCAAAATCCAAGCGGGAACATTGTGTCGAGCATCGTAATGACGCTTGCGGACCATCTCGATAAAGGTATTCGCCTCATCCTCAGACTCAATATGGACCAGCTGGGCAATAAACCGGCTCTTGCGGTCCACAAACTCACCCGAAGCCTCAATATTCGATTGCAGAGTAAAATAGCTGTCCAACAAAGCCCCTCAACAACAAGCAAAGCAACAAACAGCCTCAATAATACGGCAAAGACCGTACCGATTGTCAGGGTAACAAAAATGCCAAGTGGGCCTGTAAGCCGGGTTCTGTCGTGAACGGTCATTTATCTTGCCTGCACGTTACCGTGCAGCTCCACGCACGCTACCCGAACGCGGACCGGGCCGGCCCATAGCGTTCCTATTCGCGCTTGCTCCGGATGGGGCTTGCCAAGCCGCCGTGTTGCCACGACGCTGGTGGTCTCTTACACCACCGTTTCAGCTTTTCCCTTTACGCCTTGCGGCGCAGGTGGGAGTCTTCTTTTCTGCGGCGCTTTCCGTCGGATCACTCCGCCCGGCCGTTAGCCGGCATCCCGCCCTCTGGAGCCCGGACTTTCCTCACGCGTGCTGCAAGCAGCACATCGCGCGACCGTCTGGCCCACTCAGCAGTGCAAGAGTGTAGCACACCGTCAGCATAGGCAGCGGCACAACACAAGCGCTCGACACGATAAACCAAGAACCATGTCATGCAGTACAATAGGAACGCCGATGGGCAACGTCGTCAGTCGAGACGCGACCGCGCTCCGCACCCCTCCGTCTACTCGGTGCGTTCCCGCCTCCTCCCCGAGGCGGGATGTCGGCAATTTTTCATGCACCGACAACCCAATAGCAAACGAACAGCCCAAGCAGCGTTACGCGCAGGCACTACCGAACATCTCGGCAGTAAATGCAAAAAGGGACCCGTCCATTACGGACGGATCCCTTAAAACAAGTGATCGTCAAACCGATTTACTCGGCGTCGGTCTCCTCGTCCTTCTTCTCGGAAGGCAGCGGGGTAACCTCGATCTCGACGCCCAGAGTCTCAGCAGCGGACTTCATGGACAGGGAGATACGACGACGGTCGAGGTCGATCTCCATGACCTTGACCTGAACCTTGTCGCCCACGTGGGTGACCTGAGAAGGCTGATCGACGTGCTTGTTGGCCATCTCGGAGATGTGCACCAGGCCCTCGATGCCCTCGCCCAGGTCGACGAAAGCGCCAAACGGGACAAGCTTGGTCACCGTGCCCTCGACGATAGCGCCGACGGGGTACTTCTTGACCAGTGCGCGCCACGGATCCTCGGTGGTCTGCTTGAGACCCAGGGAGATGCGCTCGCGGTTGAGATCGACGTCGAGAACCTCGACCTCGACCTCCTGGCCGACCTTGACAACCTCGGAAGGATGGTTGACGTGGTTCCAAGAGAGCTCGGAGATGTGGATGAGGCCGTCGATACCGCCGAGGTCGACGAAGGCGCCGAAGTCGACGATGGAGGAAACGGTGCCCTGGAGACGCATGCCAGACTTGAGCTTGGACAGGATCTCGGAGCGCTCGGCCTTACGGGACTCCTCGAGCACGACGCGACGGGAGAGGACGACGTTGTTGCGGTTGCGGTCCATCTCGATGACGCGGGCCTCGATGCGGGTGCCCATGTAAGAGGTGAGGTCCTTGACGCGACGGAGGTCGACGAGGGAAGCGGGCAGGAAGCCGCGCAGGCCGATGTCGAGGATCAGGCCGCCCTTGACAACCTCGATAACCTCGCCCTCGACGTTCTCGCCGGAGTTGAACTTCTCCTCGATGCGGTTCCAAGCACGCTCGTACTCGGCACGCTTCTTGGACAGGACCAGACGACCGTCCTTGTCCTCCTTCTGGAGAACCAGGGCCTCGATGGGATCACCGAGTGCAACGATGTCTGCAGGGTTAGCGTCCTTGCGGATGGACAGCTCGCGGACCGGGATAACGCCCTCGGACTTGAATCCGATGTCAACGAGCACCTCGTCATGCTCGATCTTAACGACAGTGCCGTTAACGAGATCGCCCTCATCAAAGTCGGTAATCGTACCGTCGATGAGGTTGTTCATCTCCTCCTCGTTGACATCGTCAAGAGAGAAAATGGACGAGTTCTGAATCTCACTCAAAGGTGGACCCCTTTCGAACTACGGGGCCCCGATTGCTAGGACCTACAGATGGGTGCGACAAGCACACAACGTTTAGGAACACTCGGGAGCCGACAGATACTGATGTGACGCTTATGCAATCACGTCTGTATAGATTACGGGGAAATCGCTTCGATTTCAAGCGTGAACTGCGATTTTTTACTCGTATGGAGACTTTTTCGCAATCTTGTGAACGACTGTCTCCACAAGTTGACGATGAGCAGCTAGGCACACTGCTTTGGGGTAAAGTATCCCAGACATACGATTCTGGAACGATTTTTCGAGAAAGGTGCCCGCGTGCTCAAAGCAGTCGTTTTCGATATGGACGAGACGCTTCTTAGCATCAACCTCAATGCGTTCATCCTTCGTTATTTTAAGGATGTCTCGTCGATGCTCGCGGATATCGGACGTCGCAGCCGCGGGGGCACGATGGCACGCCTCGGCACCATCCTGGTCGACCTCAACGCCAATCGCCGCAGCAGCACGGACAATCGCACCAATCTTGAGTTCTACCAGGAAGAGGTTGAGCGCCGGTGTGGCATCTGCCTCTCCGACCCCCTCATCTACGAGGCGTTTACCTACTACGACCGCGAAGTTCTTCCATATAAGAATGACGACGCCATCAACGCAAAAGCCATGCCGGGTGCGCACGCCGCGCTTCAAGCCGTACAGGACGCAGGGCTGCGCTGCGCGCTCTTCACCAACCCCAGCTTTCCTCAAGGCGCCATCGAGTGCCGCATGGGCTGGGGCGAGCTGACAGACGCGCCCTTCGAGCTCGTAACGCACATGGGCAACGCTACGCGCTGCAAGCCCGATGCCACATATTATCTAGAGCAGCTGCAGGTCATGGGGCTCGAGCCACATGAGGTTCTCATGGTGGGCAACGACCCCAAGCGCGATTTCCCCAGCCCCGCCTGCGGCATTCAAACCGCCTATGTGGGCCAAGGAAAGCCCGGCCGAGCCACCTGGCGCGGAACTATGGAAGACTTCGCCCGCGACTTTAACGCCGTAGTAGAAGCCTTCTACGAGCACCAAATAGCCGACGAACTAAGCTAGTCCCCAAATCCGGAATGGGGCGCACGTTTGCCCCACGCTTCGTTACGTGGGCAACGGCTTGAGGGCAAGATGCGATGCCCCAGTGTCCTAGGCCGTGATCATTTTGACGCGTTCGCCGATTTTGGCGTCGCGCCTGTCGGAAATAACAGTAAAGCCCTCCAGGTCGCACACCTTTACATTTGAAAACACGTGGAACTTGGAGCTATCGGCGAGTACGTAACTCGCCTGGGAATTTTGCATCACGATACGTTTTTTGATAGCCTCGGGATAACCTGGCGTCATGATGCCGCGGTCCTCGTCCACCGCGTTGACACCTATAAACGCCCGGTCAAAGTACAGCTCGCGCAGCGCGCTCTCAACCATAAGACCGGTGAGCGAGCAGGTAACGGGGTTGAAGTCGCCGCCAATTACCACCACCTTAGCAGCAAGCTCGCCCGTAAACCGACATGCATAGCCGTTGGTGGTGTAGATAGTCACCGGCTTGTCGACGAGCAGGCTCAGGAGCGCCGTCGCGGTGGTACCGGAGTCGACAGCGAGATGAGATCGTCACGCCCGAAGACCCCGCTTTCGCCGCCGAGGAGCGCGCGGCGCACGTGGCCCATGAGGAGCGGCTCGAGCATATCGAGGGGCTCCTTCCCAAGAAGGGAAACGACCCTGCGGGACAACACGGCGAAAACATTCGTTGATTCCGGCAAGAGACGCCGTTTCTCTGGTAGCTTCATCTTCAACCAAGACCGACAATGCCGGCCAGGCACTCAACCCAAAAGGAGACAGCATGCCCAACGAGCTCAGCTATGAGGTCAGCCTCGAGCGCAGCAACCAGATCCGCGCCGACCTGCCGCAGCACCCCGAGAAGTACACCATGCTCACCGGCGACCGCCCCACCGGCCGCCTGCACCTGGGCCACTACTTCGGTACCCTCAAGGGCCGTGTCGAGCTGCAGGACATGGGCGTGCACACCAACGTGCTCATCGCCGACTACCAGGTCATCACCGACCGCGACAGCACCGACAACATCCAGGACAACGTCTACAACATGGTCATCGACTACCTGGCCTGCGGCCTGGACCCCGACAAGACGATGATCTACACGCACTCCGCCGTGCCCGCGGCAAACCAGCTCATGCTGCCGTTCTTGTCGCTCGTCTCCGAGGCCCTGCTGCAGCGCAACCCCACCGTCAAGGCCGAGATGGAGGCCAGCGGCCATGAGCTCACCGGCCTTTTGCTCACCTACCCCGTGCACCAGGCGTGCGACATCTTGTTCTGCAAGGGCAACGTGGTGCCGGTCGGGCGCGACCAGCTGCCGCACATCGAGCTCACCCGCACCATCGCCCGCCGCTTTAACAACCGCTACTGCAAGGTGTTCCCCGAGGTCGACGCGCTGCTGTCCGACACGCCGCTGCTGCCCGGCTTGGATGGTCGAAAGATGAGCAAGAGCTACGGCAACGCCATCAATATTTCGATGACCGCCGAGGAGACGGCCAAGTGCATCAAGAAGAGCCAGACCGACGGCGAGCGTATGATCACGTTCGATCCCGAGGCGCGCCCTGGCGTATCCGGCCTGCTCTCCACCGCCGCGATCTGCACCGGCCGCTCCGAGGTCGAGATCGCCGAAGAGATCGGCATGGGCGGCTCCGGCCAGCTCAAGAAGTACGTCACCGAAAGCGTGAACGAGCACTTCGCCCCCATCCGCGCGCGCCGCGAGGAGCTCGTGCAGGATATGGACTACGTCAAGGACGTCCTGCACGAGGGCAACCGCCGCGCTAACGAGGTCGCCGAGGCCACGCTCGCCGAGGTGCGCGAGGCCATGGGCATGGTGTACTAAGCCATCCGGCTCGCGGAAACGCGCCGCGACACGCGAATGGGCCATCTTCACGTGTCCACGCCTTCGACATAGCCAAGGTCTTACGAGGTGGGCGATAATAAGCCCGCCTCGTTTTTTACGTTGTATGGGGGATTGCATGTACCGACTTGTTGCCAGCGATATGGATGAGACGTTTCTCGATGCCGACCACGCCATCCCGGCGTCCAATCTCCGAGCACTCAAACGCATGAGGGAGCTCGGTGTGCTGTTCGTCCCTTCGAGCGGGCGATGGTATTCCTCTATCATGGACAACTTCTCGGGGGAGGCCCGCGAGCTGATCGAAGACGGCTATGTGCTCTCCTATAACGGCGGCTTCATCAACCGCGTGGGAGACCCCACCCCGCTCACCACCTGCGGCCTTTCCAACGAATGCGCGAACGCGATCTATGCAAAGGGGCTCGAACTCGGACTCTGCATGCACGTCAACGTCGCCGACGGCCACGTGTTCGTGAATGACGCACCCACACGGGAGCGCGACTATCTGGAATCGATCACCGGGGTCACTCATTTTCGCGGATCTGACCATCCCGACCTCTCATTCCTTGAAGGCCGTGGCATCGTGAAGATCCTGTACGTCGACTGGGACTTCGATGAGCTGCAGGAATTGGGCCGCAAGCTCGCGCCGATGGCCGAGCGACTCGGCGTTGACATCACCTTCTCCTCCAAGCGCTACCTCGAACTCATGCCCGCAGGCGTTGACAAAGGGACGGGGCTCACGCGCCTTGCCGATATGCTGGGAATTCCGATGTCCGAGGTCATCGCCGTTGGTGATTCCGCAAACGACCTCTCCATGATCAAGGCGGCGGGACTGGGCGTCGGCGTGGCGAATGTCACCGACGACGTGCGGCCGTATTGCGATGTCGTCCTTGAAACGGCTGGGACTGAGGGTGCGTTCTCCGAACTCATCGAGCGATTCCTTGAACCCTAACGACCACATGTCACTGTGTCTTTCTATTTGTAACCCTTGATTAACTTATGGAGAGGCTGTGTGCTCGTCGGTCTACGACTTGGGTCTCAGAGAATTAGCTATAGTTAACTTAATGAAGGCACAGGCGAATTAAAGACCTTCGACACGAACGTTGCGCCTTCCCTCCCCTCGCGCAACACCTCTTTGGAAAGGCGCCCCGCACATGTGGGGCGCCTTTCTTGACTACAATGGCGATATCGATTGAAAGTGAGGGCGGCATGGCAGACAGGGACACCGACGGATTCTTCAACCGCGTATACGACATGGTACGCCAGGTGCCCTGCGGCATGGTTGCCACATATGGTCAGATCGCCAAGCTCGTTGGTGAGCCCCGTCGAGCCCGATACGTGGGATACGCCCTGCACGTCAATCCGGAACCCGGCACCATCCCCTGTCATCGCATCGTATTCGCCGACGGACGCCTCGCGGAGGGGTTCGCCTTCGGTGGGCCCGAGGCGCAGCGCACACTGCTCGAGGACGAAGGCGTTGCCTTCCTCGCCAACGGACATGTCGACCTGCAGGCCTCTCGCTGGCCAGCGGGCCTGGTATGACAAGGGGCGCCGACAGCGCCCCTTCCCGTTTTGGATCCTTGGCAGGCAACCCAATCAAACGGTCGCCTCGAGTGCGTCCCCCGCGCGGTCGAGTGTGCTTCTGACCTTGGCACTCTGTTTGAACCACGTGCGCAGGTCCTCGAGCGTGCTGCCCGCTGCATACACCTTGATTTTGCGACCACCCCTCGTGGTCACCGTGCAGCGGTCGCCGCTCTCGCTGTTCTCGTGCGCCGTGATCTTCTTGAGGTAATCGCGGCGAAACGCCACGACGCGGGCGTTGCTGATCTCGATGAACCAATCGTCATCGACAAGCGAAGTACCCGTGGCACCTCGGCTTGCCATCTCCTCGGAGAAGGAGAAACCGAGCGCGCGCTCCTGCCTGCCGATCTCGAGGATGCCGCGGGCCGGCATGCCGAGCATGAGCAGGGGCAGGAACCCCCCTATGAACAGGAACAGGAACGGGATGAGCACGAGCAGGCGCGCACCCTCGTCGGTGAAGACCGCCATGAAGGCGAGGACGAGCGAGAAGACGAGGGCCATGCCGTTGAAAACAATCGTCAACGGCTTGATGGCAGACCAACACAGGCCCGCCTTGGTCATGGGACCGTCGACGGCGTCCGAGACTTCGATGCCCTCTTCCTCCAGACGGGCGAGGAGGTTGAGCGAGCACACCCCCTCGAGGCTTATCGAGCAGAACTTCCGGTCGCCCTCGAACAGGTCGATCCTCATCATCTGCGCGTGAAGCGTTGCACGGGTGATGTTGCCAAACGTCGTCTCCTTGCGGATGCCGAAGGCGTTACGCGAGAGAATGCGCCCACCGTCCACGTCGATACGCGGGATGCTCAGCAAGGCCCAGATAGCCATACCCGCGAGCGCCATGGCATGACCGAACCACACAAGTTCGTGGTCCCACTCGCCCAGCGAGACGCCCTGCCAGACGTAGACACCCAGCATGAGCAGTTCGAACGCGACGGCGCAGCAGGCGATGATCGTGCGGATGGCTGCGGGCATGCGCACCGTGAAGCAATCGAGGCTGTCCGTTGCCTCGCTGCGCTCGCGCGCGCCGCGGCGGGCGACCCATGCAGTGAGCGGGCCGACAATGAACACGGTCATACCGACGCGCAGAATGGATTCGAGCAGATTACTCATAGGGGCCACCGCCTTGGGCTCTGGAGATTAACTGCAGGAAACGCTGCCAGAACGATGGGATGCGCACAACGTAAGGAGCCGCGTATCGGCAAGCGGCGGCATCGCAATCGCCCGGCGAACAGATGATGATCGGCGCCGGGCCAGACGAATTAAACAAAAGGGTGGTCGACGACGCCCTCGCAGGCGCACCGTCGACCACCCTTCACGTCGCAGCGACCCTACGAGCCGTCCGAAACGAAACGCACTCCGCCAGAGCGCTACCCAATCTTGCGGATGCTCGGGATCGCCCAGGTGATGCCTGCTAGGATCACCATTGCAGCACCGATGAGCACGAAACACGCGCTTACGCCGATGGCGTCCGCGAACAAGGTCGATGCGACGAGCCCCACGGGCATGGCCCAGCTGCAGACCGCTCCGTACAGGCCGAAGACGCGGCCCATGCACTCGGGATCGACGCGCTCCTGCATGAGCGCCATCTGCGGCGCGCTGTACAGCGGACTCGAGACCCCCATCGCGAACGTAAGCCCCAGAAACACAACGAGCGCGGAAGGGGGCACGAGGCCGCCCGCGAGCGTGCCCGCTCCGAAGAGGCCGATGGCCAGCGTGCACGAAAGCGCGCGGTTCTTAAGGCCACCCGTCGCCCCGATCCAGCCGCTCGCCGCGATCATGCCGACCGAGAACGCGATCTCCGCGATAGCCGACTGCGTAGTGGTACCCCCAAAATGGTCGAACACCATGAGCGGGAACAGCGCGGATATGGGCGAGAACAGGACCGAGAAGGCGAAGCCGATCCAGAGCATGGCGAACAGACCGTGATGGCGTTTGAGCTCGCGGTACCCGTTGGCCGTCTCCAATAGGAAGGCCCGCACCGCGTGGTGCGACGCCTCGGCGTTCTCCTCGGGCGTATGGCGCTCGGGCGCCGGCGTCTTGATGCCGGAGGTCGCCACCGCGATGCTCGCGAGCACCGCGCCGGCGACATCGAGCGCGATCATGAAGGTCAGACCAAACGCCGGGTAGACCACCGCGGCGATGGCGTTGCCGATGATATAGCTACCCGACTGCATGAACTGCAGCATGCCCGCCAGCTTGCCGAGCACCTCGGGCGGGGCGATGAGCGGTGTGAGCGCGTTGAAGGCGGGCGTATGGAGCGTGCTGCCCAGCGCACGGACGAACAGCACCGCCGCCACAACGGCGACAGAGAGGTCGCCCCGAAGCGAGCCGAAGACAAGCGTGAGGCTCACGGCCGCGATGAAGAGATCGGCGCCGATCATGAGACGCTTGATGGACGTGCGGTCCACGATGGTGCCCGCGAAGGCGCCGAGGAGCGCCATGGGCAAGAAGGCCGCCAGGCTCACGAACGACAGGGCGCTCGCGGAGCCGGTGGTGAGGGTGACGTGCCAGATGAGACCCATCTGCAGAATGGAGCTCGTGAGCACGGAGAAGAACTCGCCGATCCAGACGATGGCGAGCGAGCGCTTCCAAGAAGCGCAGGGATTCGGTTGTGTCATGGAATAATCCTTTGATGCGATCGGTGGTATGCAGCGAAGTACCGGTCGCTCACGCGACCGTGGCTAGAGCCAAATCCTCATGGAAGCAAGCATGGTGCAGCTCCCCTTTCCAAATCTCGAGGTAAACCTTCAGCCGTGAGTGGGGCTATTATAGGGACTTGCGAGCCAAGATGCAACAGGAAGACCTCTACGGAGCGTAGATGCCGGGCGCCCCGAACCACTTATGCCATGAGAGACGGCATCCGATTCTCCTTGACTTGGTCTCAATGTGATATCACAATGCAATCAGCAGTCGCACGGACTGCTCGGGGACTCGCCTCCTCCCCATCGCAATCTGGAGCGCGGCGCCGGGGACGTCACGCAAACGCCGGCGCAGTCGTGAAAGGAACTCACAATGAGCGTGGAAAAGCAACTCAAGGCCAAGTCGGGCTACGGCATGCTCGTCGCCGTGGCGGTGGCGCTCATCGCCATCATCGGCCTCTTTATCTGGAGCACCATCGGGCTCGCGAGCACGCCCGACGGCGTCGACGCGCCCGCAGTCTACGGATGGGGGCTCGGCCTCAGCATCCTCGCGTTTTGCCTGTGGTTCATCCCACTCAACGGATTCTTCTCGCTGCAGCCCGGCCAGGCGCGCGTGTGCATCCTGTTCGGCAAGTACGTGGGCACCGTCCGCGACGAGGGCTTCTTCTGGGCCAACCCGTTCTTTAGCAAGAGCATGGGCGGATCGGCCGGGATCGGCGAGATGATCGAGCTCGAGATGAGCGATTCCAAGGCCGCCAAGGCCGCGGCGCAGAAGGCCGCCAAGGGCAACCCCACCACCATCTCCACCCGCGTGCGCACCCTGAATGGCGAGCGCCTGAAGGTCAACGACAAAATGGGCAACCCCATCGAGATCGCAACCGTCGTGGTGTGGCACGTCGCCGATACCGCCAAGGCGCTCTTCGACGTCGACGACTACCAGAGCTATGTCGCCATGCAGGCCGAGACGGCGCTGCGCCACGTGGCGAGCGTGTACGCCTACGACCACCTGGAGGACGAGTCCGATGCCGCCGGCGCCATCACGCTGCGCGCCAATGTGGAAGAGGTCTCCGAAGCCCTGCGCCGCGAGCTCGCGATGCGCCTGGCGCCCGCCGGCGTCGAGGTCGACGATGCACGTCTCACGCACCTCGCCTACTCCCCCGAGATCGCCCAGGCGATGCTGCGCCGCCAGCAGGCCGAGGCCGTCATCGCCGCACGCAAGAAGATCGTCGAGGGCGCGGTCTCCATGGTCGACATGGCCGTGAAGGAGATGGCTGCCGGCGGCACCATCGAGCTCGACGACGAGCGCAAGGCGCAGATGGCCAGCAACCTCATGGTGGTGCTCTGCGGTGAATCCGAGGCGCACCCGGTGCTCAACGCAGGCTCGCTGTACTAACCCCAACACCAATGAGTAATTTGGGGACGGGTGCAAAATTGCACATTCGACAAGAAGGCACGTCATGGCACGCAAGCAGTATCCACTCCGTATAGACCCCGCTATCTGGGAGGCCGTCCAACGCTGGGCGGACGATGAGATGCGCAGCGCCAACGGTCAGGTGGAATGGATCTTGCGAGACGCCCTCAAACGCGCGGGAAGGCTGCCGAAGAAAGAGCCCTCATCCAAGGACGCGCCCAAAGGCGAGGAGGGCTAAGCTGGGAAGACAGGGCTCGGCCGCTGCCGACGTCGGGACAAAGCCGCGCCCCGCGCCGCGGTCGAGGCAGAGCTGAGCCCCGCCGCTCCAAAGTCGAGCCGAGCGGTGGGGCCAACACCAACCCAAAGCAAGCTCGCCCCCTCTATACGCACCAACCGGTCCCCGGAGGCATCCGCCTTTGGGGACCGTTCTTTTCCCAGCTAGATGTCGTATATAAAGCCTTTTGACAGCTCGATTTTGCCCCGTGGGGGTCAAATATAAAGACCTTTGATGGTACGATGCTCGCGTCAATGACATGGTGGCTCTCGACAGGGGTCACCCCGACCCTCTAGGGAGCAAACGCATGGAGCTGGGCTCGCACATCAAGGAGCATCGCACGGAGCTCGGACTGTCCCAAGACGATCTGGCGGAGCGCATCTACGTGTCGCGCCAGACCATCAGCAACTGGGAGTGCGGCCGTACGTATCCGGATGTCCAGAGCCTGCTGCTGCTTTCCAACGTGTTCGGGGTGACCGTGGACTCCCTCATCAAAGGAGATGTGGAAACCATGGCACAGGTAATGAACGAAGCGGTCAAGAAGTACAACGCCCTCTCCACAATCACGGTCGTGAGCGCGGTCGTGTTTTTGGTGCTGAGCGCGTGGGCGGCGTTCCAGTTCGAATGGGGCTGGGGCATGCACATCGCGCCCACCGCGGCGTTTGCCGCCGTGGCGCTCGTCGTGATGCTCGTGGCGTTCGTGTATATGGAACGCATGAAGAAGCAGCACGACCTCGTCACGTACCGCGAGGTGTTGGCGTTTAGCCGCGGCGAGCAGGTCGATCGCGACACGCTCGAGGGGCGCCGTGAGCGCGAGATGAACCCTTGGGTGAAGGGGACCCGCAACGCGGTGCAGATCGTCCTCGGCGCGATCGCCGGCGGCCTCGTGGGTGTTGGCATCGGCATGCTCGCCAAGATGTTGAGTTAAAAGCGCGGGTACGCACCCGTTCCCCGAAATGGTATCCCCCTTTGCCCCCATTCTGAAGATGTATGCCAGAATGGGGGCGATTCCCGTTAGGAGGTGCCCCATGAACGTCACCGTACGCGCGTCCCTCATCGCATTGATCGCAATCGTTGGCGCCTGCTGGGCAATCCCCGTCCTCCTGGTGAGCATCGTCCCATCCGATGCCGGCATGATCGCCATGATGACGCTGATCTACCTCGTGCTCCCCGTAACTGCGATCGCCCTCGGCCTGCTCGCCGCGAACTCCGCGAGGACGCTCTTCTGGATACCCGCGGCGCTCGGAATCGGATCCGCGCTCCTGTTTCCCCTCGCGGTCGAGGGCAGCCGGGACCTTGCGTTCCATGGGGTTGCCTATACCGCAATCGGCTACGCCGCCATGGGCCTGCGCACTTGGACGATTGCTCGACAACATCGCTAAGCCATCGCCCCGCAAGCCTCCACAAGCCAAATCTCCCCGCGGCGATGGCACGCATCGCAGCAACAATCATGCAGGTAAACCCCGTGCAAAACAGTTTTTGCAGCGCCCGGCAAGCCTTGCCGCATATGATGTACAACAGATTCGATAGCGCACCCGGCGTGTTCGCGGGACGCTCCTTCACGACCGGGAGGTGACAATGGACATCAGCAACCAGATCAAGACGAGGCGCGAGGCGATGGGGCTCTCCCAAGAACAGCTCGCCGAGAAACTCTACGTGTCGCGTCAGACGATCTCGAACTGGGAGCGGGACAAGACGTATCCGGACGTCCAGAGCCTGCTCATGCTGAGCATCCTATTCGACACCTCCATAGACACGCTCGTGAAGGGAGACGTGACCGTTATGGAAGAGGCAGTCGAAAGAGATCGCAAGCGCATGGGAACGCGGATGCTATGGCTGGCCGTGCTGATGCTTGCGTTGCTGGCGGTGGCGTTCGCGCTGATACTGTCGCCGGCGTTTAACTGGATGGAAGGCACCTGGGGCGCCGGCGTCGCCGCGGCTGCGACGTTCCTGCCGGCGATAGCGGCGCTTGTTGTCGCAACCGTCCTCGAGCGCATCAAGCGCGAGAACGACCTGGTGACATACCGCGAGATCCTCGCTGTCCGCAATGCAGACAGGTGCTTTACAGCCACAAGCGCGATAGTTTCAACAACAAGATGCAGTGCCCCAGAGCCCCTAGCAGTCGACGATGGTCTTGCCGATCATGATGTTGAGGATCTCGACGTCGGTATCCTTCATGCCAACGCGGCCCACATAGCCCATGCTGGCGATCGTCTCTTCCACCGTATCCTGAATCAGGCCCTCGCCGGCACGGAAGCCGCGGCCCTGCATGGCCATATCGTGGCCCAGAATCGCCGCATCAACGGCAGCGGAAATCTTAGCGGCGCAGCTTGCCTTGGCGCCATCGCACACGATGCCGCCCACGTTACCGAGCGTATTGGAGACCGTCGCGCCGATCTGCTCGCGCGTGCCACCGCACAGCCAGGTAATCGCCGCGCCGGCACCGCACGCAGCGCAAATAGCACCGCAAAACGCCGAGAGCGCACCAATATAGCTCTTGATATGCACGGCAATAAGATCAGACAGCATCACGGCGCGCACCAGGCGCTCGTGGTCGCAGCGCAGGTAATCGGCATATTCCATAACGGGCAACGCACAGGTAATACCCTGGTTGCCCGAGCCGCACACAATGGCGACCGGTAGCGCACAGCCGTTCATACGGGCGTCAGACCCGGCGGCCGCACGCGCACGCGCACGGCAGGCGACATCGTCGGCGCGAGCGCCCAGCAGCGTACGGCCCACCTCGGCGCCCCAAGCGTTCACCAAGCCCTCGGCGCTAATAGCGCCGTTCAGCTCAATCTGACGCTCAACGGCAGCGCGGGCGCCCTCGATGTCGCCGTCCTCGATAAAGTCAATGATAGACTCAATCGACATGGGCGTATCGGCGGCACGCTCGGCCACGACGCGCTCGGCGCAGGCGGCACACTCCCCCGCCGACTTGCCACACATCGGAATGCCATCGAGTGTATGGCACGTAACATTGGTGTGATGGTCGGTGATCTCGACGACCGCAGTATGACCTCCGGCCGTGGCAGTCACCTTAATGTAGAGGTTGGGCACACCCTCGACAAGCGACACATCGCAGTAGTCGGCATCGGAGAGCAGCTCGGTCACGCGAGCACGGTCTGCATCGCCAACACTCTCGAGCACCTCGAGCGCGCTCTTGGCGTCACCGCCCACGGCACCCAGCACGGCCGCGGCCTCAATACCGTGCATACCGCCCGAGTTGGGCACGGTCACGCTCTTTACGTTCTTGATGATGTTGCCTGAGCAGGCAACATCCATATGTTCGGGTTCGCAACCGAGCGTCTGGCTCGCCAGCGCCGCCGCATAGGCAACGGCAATGGGCTCGGTGCAGCCGAGCGCACAGACAAGCTCGCGGTTCAAAACATCACAAAACGCGGTATCACGGATGGAATCGGTAGGCATAGGTATCTCCTACATGTATAACGGGTTGCTCTCGCAAGTATCAACTTCTCCATTTGATAACAAGGCACCAAAAACCGCAAGTCGAGTTCCGGCAGACGGCCGCCAGAAGCAAATTGGCGGCATTTTTCGTGATGGGCTGATGTTCGCGTCCGCTAAAGCGTTTGACCAAAAAACGCCCGAGTGTTTAGGCAAAAGACGCGCTATCATGCAGTCGAACGCGGTAAAACCTTTAGCAATTCCGCCGCACGGACCAGAGAGGAACCACTCATGAAGATCGGTATCGGCAACGACCACGCCGCCGTCGAGCTCAAGAACATCATTTCCGAGCACCTGAAGGAGCGCGGCTGCGAGGTCGTGAACTTTGGCACCGACACCTCCGAGAGCTTTGATTACCCCATCGCCGGCTACAAGGTGGGCAAAGCCGTAGCCAACGGCGACGTCGATCTGGGCATCCTGATCTGCGGCACCGGTGTCGGGATTAGCTTGGCCGCCAACAAGGTCGAGGGCGTTCGTGCCGTCGTGTGCTCCGAGCCCTTCAGCGCCAAGCTCTCGCGCATGCACAACAACACCAACGTGCTCGCCTTTGGCGCCCGCGTCGTGGGCTCCGAGCTCGCCAAGATGATCGTCGACGAGTGGCTCGATGCCGAGTTCGAGGGCGGCCGTCACGAGCGTCGCGTCAATCTCCTCAACGAGATCGACCAGACCCGCGGCCTCAAGGTCGTCGACGAAGCTTAAAGACCTACAACGCCATACGCCAACGAAAACCCCCGTCCGGAACGCAATCCGGGCGGGGGCTCTTTATTAGATTTTTGGTGCATGCCTAGAAATCTACCTTTCGCAGTCCATGTGCGACAAAAGGTAGATTTCTAGCCATGTCCCAAAAATCTACTGGGATAAAAAGGGCGCCGCGGATGGAGTTCCGCGGCGCCTAAGCCACACGCTAACAGCTTTAAGGAGTCAAAGCTGGTTTAGCCAAAGAAGCGCTTGATCTCGATCTCGGCGTTCTCCAGGCAGTCGGAGCCGTGAATCACGTTGGCGTTGACATCGACAGCGAAGTCGCCGCGGATGGTGCCGGGGGCAGCATCAAGCGGGTTGGTAGCGCCCATAAGAGTGCGCATCTTGGAGACAGCAGAAAGACCGGAAACGACCATCTTGACGACCGGACCGCTTGTCATAAAGTCGCAGAGACCGCCAAAGAAAGGCTTGTCGGCCAGATGAGCGTAGTGCTCCTCGACGGTAGCGCGCTCGAGCGTGGTCATCTCCATGCGCTCGATGACAAGGCCGCTGCGCTCAATGCGAGCAACGATCTCGCCGATCTTGCGATCGCGCACGGCGTCGGGCTTAATCATGATGAAGGTCTTCTCGATAGCCATAAGGTAGCCTTTCAAGTAGGTTCGCGCGTGCCCAAGTCCCATTCCGGCACTCGCCTGGACTGCATCGTAACAGAGTTTTAGCTGCAGTTAAACAAAAAGATGTTTATTGAATCGCTGCAATTAATTGAAGCGTTCCATATGTGTCACTTCTGTTTCGAAGCCCGACTAGAGTACCATCCGACTGCCCATCAACCGCACCGAACCGAGCGGACGGCCGGTTGCCGCCTGTGAACGTACCCCCCTTCACAACCTGCCCAAAGGTCCTACAGAAGTTCTCGACAAGCCCCTTCCTTCTCTATAACAAAACGGGTGCCCACCGTAGCGGGCACCCGTAAAGGCAAGATATGATGAACACACCAGACAGACGCATCCAATAATCTAATTAGCTCCGTGGCCCATCTCGACGACCTTGGTCAGCGATCCAACCACGTCCTCATCGGCCACGAGCTGCGCCTCGGCACGCTGCAGCTGCACGGCAACGGCGGCAGGAGCGGTGCCGCCCTCGGTCGTGCGCGCGGCAACGATCGACGGGATGTCGAGCGCCTCGGTAATATCGCGCTCAAAAAGCGGGCTCGCCTCCTGGAACACCTCAAACGGCAGGTCCTCAAGATTGCAGCCGCGCTTCTCACACATCAGGACCAGGTGCCCCACCACAGCGTGCGCCTCGCGGAATGGCAAGCCGCGCTTAGCCAGGTAGTCGGCAACGTCGGTGGCGGCAAGGTGCCCCACGCCGCACTCGCGCGCCATGGCATCCTCGTTGACGGTCCAAGTCGAAATCATGCCGGCCATAACGGACAGGCACTGCATGAGCGTGTGAGCGGTATCGAGCGCACCCTCCTTGTCCTCCTGCAAGTCCTTGTTATAAGCAAGCGGCAGGCCCTTCATGGTTACAAGCAGCTGCACCAGGTTGCCATAGACTCGGCCACTCTTGCCGCGGATAAGCTCGGCAAAGTCGGGGTTCTTCTTCTGCGGCATGATGGACGAGCCGGTGGAATAGGAGTCGGAAAGCGTGATAAAGCCGAATTCGGAGCTCGACCACAGCACAATCTCCTCGGAAAGACGCGACAGGTGCATGGCCATGACGGAGCCGGCGTAATGCAGATCGAGCAGGAAATCACGGTCGGAAACCGCATCGAGCGAGTTGGGAATCACACCCGCAAAGCCAAGCTCGGCAGCCGTCATCTGGCGATCGAGCGGATAGCTCGTACCGGCAAGAGCGGCAGCACCCAGCGGGCAGTTGTCAGCGGCATCAAAGGCGGCCTTCAGGCGCGTAAAGTCGCGCGCGAACATCCAGGAATACGCCAGCAGATGATGCGACAGCAGCACGGGCTGAGCATGCTGCATGTGCGTGTAGCCAGGTAGAATCACTTTGTCGTACTTCTTAGCGGCATCCACCAGCACATGGCGAAGCGAAAGATTGGCCTCCATGAGCTCCTTGGCGAGCGCCTTGACGCCCAGGCGCGTATCGGTCGCAACCTGGTCGTTGCGCGAACGCCCGGTATGCAGGCGCTTACCGGCCTCGCCGATGCGGCGCGTCAGCTCGCTCTCGATGGACATATGAATGTCCTCGTCGTTGATATCGAAGGTGAAGTTACCGGCATCGATATCCTGCTCAATTCCGATCAGGCCCTCGGAGATCGCCTGCTCGTCCTCGGCAGTGATGATGCCCTGGGCGGCCAGCATCTTGGCATGTGCCTTAGAGCCGGCGATATCCTGCTTATAAAGATGTTTGTCGACCGGCAGCGACGCGCCAAACTCCTGCGTGACCTCGGCCACGCCTGCCTCAAAACGACCGCCCCAAAGAGCCATGGAACCGTCCCCTTTCTCCAAATACCAAAACAAGCGCCCAAAGCAATGCGCCATATCGCTAAAGCGATTTATCAACCGCTAGTTTTGCACATCCCCCACCGTGCGCGGGTCCATGCAGCTAATTTGCAAAGAAGTGACGCACCTGGCACTTGGCGCCCTTCGACTCCCGCCAACCGCATTGAACATAATGGATACTCCTCGAATAAATAAGGCTCTGTTAGACCAGGATTGACATTCTGCCCCGTCAT